>JBAVZX010000305.1:0-11602 GCA_049589015.1 Phormidium sp.
ATAGGAGGCTTTAACTTCCTCTCTAGAAGCTCCAGTATTTAATCCTAATAATTTATAGCAATCTGCCAGATTCATGGAAGTTAGAATAGAACTTACGCTGATAATAGCAAAGGCTGGGATAAAGATCAGCTACTGTTTTGGTAAACTACCATAGTAAATATATATTAACTGTAGTTAGTTATAAAAATTGGTTAAGAAAAGACTATTTTTGCTTGAAAGAGATTGACAATGTAAATAGAGACAGATTTTTACGGATTGGTAAGCTATTATTTTCTTGGTTTTGAGCCGATGACAATATTTCAATCCAGGGAAGCTCTAGAAGCCGGACGGAGATATTTAGCTAAGGGTGCAATTCCTGCTGATAGTCTGCGCGATGTGATTTACCGAGCTTGGGAAAGATCTCATACTCAAGGAGCAAATCCCCTGGCTTTGCAAGCAGAAAAACTATCTAAATTAGACACTCAGCGGTTACTAGAACAGCAAAATCCTCTGATTTCTGCGGCTCGTCCATACATGAAAATACTATCTCAAGCTGCAAAATCCGATCGCCATGCGGTAATGCTTAGCGAGCAAAATGCTATAGTACTAGATGTTGTGGGTGACGAACAGAGTGTCAAAGGCCCCGAAAGAGTTCCCGATCCGGGATCTTTGCTCTCAGAAGCAGTAGGTGGTACTAATGGCATAGGCACTCCCTTAGCCGAAAACAGCTATGTAGAAATTGTTGGCCCAGAACATTTTATTGCTGGTTTTCATCCTTTTACCTGCCAAGGAATACCTTTACGAAATGACAAACAGCAAGTTATTGGCGCATTAAGTATTTCGGTGCGACAACGGGAAGTTGGACAAAGACTTAAAGATATCTTAATCTGTGCATCTCACGGCATTGAAGCCGAAATGCTATTCCGACGTTTAGAAGCAGATGTTCGTTGCGTAGTGACGACTAATCCAGAAGATGCTCAGCCATTAGACAATTTGTATCAAGATATAATTCAAGCACATTCTGCGGCACGTCTCCGATTAGAAATGACCTCTCGTTTAGTAGCGGGAAACAAATTTGATTATGCCAAACAATTACTACAACAAGCTGAAGAATTAATCCAGTTATTTCGTCATCGAGCCACACTTTGGCGGAATTTAGCAACATTTGCAGAAACAGAACAAGTACAACCTATTTATTTAAGTGATGGAGTTCAAGAACTAGTTGATTTATTGGCTACAGAAACCAAAATTCGAGAAGTTGAAATTATTATCCAAGCTGAAGCGGAAGTTTTGGTTGAAGTAGATTATCAAATCTTTTTCAAAAATCTTTTTCATTATTTTTTACGGGCTTTTGAATTGGTAGGTTCAGGTGGATCAGTATTAGTGAAAATTTGTGAAATGCCAGCTTTAGCGCTAGGAGAAATCACTATAATACCAATTCCTGCACTGAATATGGTTCAATCACAGCCTCATCCTTTTATTTTGAGAATACCAACAGCAAGGAAAATTTATGAATATCAGTAATCCAGTAAAAGGCAAAATTCTTATTGCTGACGATGATGATGATAATCGAATGCTACTTTCTTTTTTCATCCAGAGCGAAGGGTGGGAAGTTGTAGAAGCACAAGATGGTCAAGAAGCTTTGGAAAAGGCGATAAAAGAACAACCAAACATTATTTTATTAGACAATCGAATGCCTAAGTTAACTGGGACAAAGGTTTACGAAAAACTATGTCAGCAAGGAATGAAATTTCCAGTTATTCTGCTTACAGCTTACGCAGATATCCAAGAATTAGCTGATTCTTTGGGGATTTGCTGTTACTTAAATAAGCCTTATGAGCTTTCTACTTTAATGGCTATGATTAATAAGTTTTATGAGGAATCGCATTAGGGGATTGGGGATGACAGGCAAGATGACAGGCAAGATGCCTGTCCTACAGGGGTGGGGGCGGGTTTTGTTGTCCCCCTGTGCCCTTTGACCGAAAAAATATTCCCAGGCTGGAACCTGGGAATAGAGAGAAAATTGAAGGGATAACTAACGGACAACTTCCACCTTAGTTTCAGCAGCAGTTCGTTCGTCAATCACTTTGTCAATTAAACCGTACTCTTTTGCCTGTTCAGCTGACATGAAAAAGTCACGATCCATATCTTTTTCGATCTTTTCCAAGGTCTGACCAGTCATTTTGACATAGATATCATTGAGTTGGCGACGAATTCGGAGAATTTCTTTGGCTTCAATGTCAATGTCAGTTGCTTGTCCTCTGGTACCGCCGGAAGGTTGGTGAATCATGATCCGGGAGTGAGGAAGTGCCAAGCGTTTGCCTTTGGTGCCAGCACCTAACAGGAAAGAACCCATTGAAGCGGCTAAACCAACGCAAATGGTGACTACGTTGGATTTAACGTGCTGCATGGTGTCGTAAATGGCTAAACCTGCGGTTACTGAACCACCGGGAGAGTTGATGTAGATGTAAATGTCCTTGGTTTGATCGTCGGAATCTAAGTAAAGCAAGCGAGCGATAATGCCATTAGCCATGCCATCTGTGACTTCGCCGCTGAGGAAGATGATTCTTTCTAAAGCAAGGCGATCGTAAATACCAATCCACTGGGTATAAGGTTCGCCAGGGAAACGATAGGGGACTCTAGGAATGCCAATAGGCATAGAACTTTCTTCCTTTTAGTAATAAGTTAAGAGTTAACCGTGCAATGCTGGTATTGGTTGGGGGAGGTCTTTAGCACTTTCCAAAACTCGATCGATAATGCCGTATTCTTTGGCTTGTTCGGGAGTTAAGTAAAACATCCGTTCCATATCTTTGGCTATTTTTTCTGGGGTTTGACCAGTATTTTTGGCAAAGATCTCAACTATTGCCCGTTTGTTTTCCAAAACTTCCCGTGCTTGAATTTGAATGTCTGTAGCTTGTCCGCGGAATCCGGTACGCGCTTGGTTGAGTACGATCGTGGCATGGGGTAAGCTAGCTCTACAGCCCTTTGTGCCTGCGGCTAAGATCATCGCGGCGGTGCCCATTGCCTGACCTAGACAGATGGTGTTGACTGGGGGCTTAATATAGTTGATGGTATCGCAAATGGCAAAGGCTTCTGTTTCAAAGCCGATCGCATCTCCCGTGTACCAAGATGTACCCGTAGAATTGATGTAGATAGAAATGGGTTTTTCCGGGTCTTCGTATTGCAAATAAAGCAGTTGGGCAATGATTAACTCGGTTACGTCTACACCTACTTGATTTTTAATCTCATCTGAGGAAAATAATGGCAATCCCAGATAAATAATGCGTTCCTTCAATAACAAGGAAGGTAAATCTGGTGGAGGTGTTCGGGAAAAGGCATCTCCGTAGTACGGAGCTTGAACAGCCTTTATAGGTGATTCCATAAGCGCGTTCCGCCCAATTAATTTTATGGCATTGTGTATTTTTCATAGTAACGCGCTCTGGGATCTGCCTGAAATATAACTTGTGTAGTGATCCCTACACCTGTGGTGTTTTATGCTGGAGTTTAGGTGCTTGACACTCCTCAGCCTAAAGGCATGAGGATTCTTGGTTCAACGAGTCCACTTAAATTAGATACCTTGCAGTGTCTAAGAAAGAGGTGGTTCTCTCCCCAAGCGTTAACTTTCGGTATGCCCTACCGTAGTTGGATGACTCCAAAATTTGTTTGAGTTTAATACTGACTTGTCTAGCTCCTGTGAATCTTTTACCTACTTCCAGGTAGAACTAGAACATTGAAGTAGAACCCCATAGATTCAGTTGTCAAGGTTCAGCGTTGAGCCGCTAGGCAACATCGGGTTTTTAAAGCGGTTGATTACCCGATCCGCTACACTCTAATTATACACATTTTTAGAGTTATGCCAAGAACAAAACGATTACAGCTTTTGTTGTCCGAGCAGGAGTATGAAGCCCTAAAAAACTATGCCGAATCCAAGCAAATTTCCATGTCTGAAGTTCTCAGGGATTGCATTAAATCCTTGCAAAAGCCGTCCTAAAGGGACGGGGCTTTAAACCCATTTTTTTGGTAAATAATATTCCTTATTCTCTGCCTGGGAGCACAAATTATGAAAGTTGGTTTGCAACCTCTGTTAAATGATGGCAATCTGGATGCGACTCAATCTACGAGTCAGCGTCAATTGGAGATTTCTGTTTCGGCAATAAGGGGTGAATTTGCCGAAAATGTGCCGCTGAATTTGTGCCTGATTTTGGATCATTCTGGTTCAATGAGTGGCAGACCTTTGGAAACGGTGAAACAGGCTGCTGGGCAATTGGTGGATAAGTTAAAGTCGGGCGATCGCCTTTCTGTTGTCATCTTCGATCACCGTGCCAAGGTGTTAGTTAATAATCAGCTAATTGAAGATCCCCATAAAATTAAACGGCAAATTAATCAACTCAAAGCTGATGGCGGAACTGCTATTGATGAAGGTTTACGCCTGGGAATTGAAGAATTGGCTAAGGGGAAAAAAGATGCTATTTCTCAAGCTTTTGTATTAACTGATGGGGAAAATGAGCATGGTGATAATGAGAAATGTTTGAAGTTGGCGCAACTGGCAGCAAGTTATAAAATGACCCTGAATTCTTTGGGTTTTGGTGTGCATTGGAACCAAGATGTTTTAGAAAAAATTGCTGATGCTGGTGGCGGTACTTTGTCTTATATTGAGAAGCCAGAACAAGCGGTTGATGCTTTTGGTCGGTTGTTTAATCGAATTCAATCGGTAGGTTTAACTAATGCTTATTTGCTATTTTCTTTAATGCCGAAAGTTAGGTTGGCGGAATTAAAGCCGATCGCGCAAGTTTTTCCTGATACTATTGAATTGCCAGTGCAACCAGAGGGCGATCGCTTTTCGGTGCGCTTGGGCGATTTAATGACCGCGCAACAACGAATAGTTTTAGCTAACCTTTATATTGCTCAAATGCCGGAAGGTCAACAAACTTTGGCTAATTTACAAATTCGTTATGATGATCCAGTTCAAAGTAAGGAAGGTTTACTTTCGGAAGTTTTTCCAGTAACAGGTAATTTTGTCCAGAATTATCAACCAAGTTTAAATCCGCAAGTGCAAAAGTCAATATTAGCTTTAGCGAAATATCGCCAAACACAAATAGCGGAAACGAAATTACAACAAGGCGATCGCACTGGTGCAGCTACAATGTTACAAACTGCGGCTAACACTGCTTTACAAATGGGAGATCAAGGCGCAGCAACGGTATTACAAACTAGCGCCACTCGTTTACAAGCAGGGCAGGATCTTTCGGAAGCCGATCGCAAAAAAACCCGCATTGTTTCCAAAACAATCTTACAAACCGACCCTTAGAGGGGCAGAGGGGCAGGGGGGCAGAGGGGAATTTAAAACTCAAAACTCAAAACTCAAAACTTCCCCAGTGCCCAGTCCCCAGACCTAATAAACGTAAATCAAAATAGTAGGAACAGCCGAAGGAGTGCCAGGGGGAAGAGTCGTTCCTTGAGCCATATCAGCCATCCAGAAATCACCGAATTGTGTGCCTGTGCCATCGCGATCGAAGAACAATCTTCCTGCCGTTTGGGAATAGTAAAATAACGGTTGAAGATCATCAGCCGCAGGCCCATCAGAAGTCGGAACAGTCACTTCACCCACCTTCAATTGACCATTCTTAGTTGCCGCAGTTCCCGTACCATCTCCTGAGATCATTGTTCCCGGTGTTAAGTAACCAATTTGTGCAGCTAATTCAGGATTTGTAATCGGATCAATTCCGCGATTAAATGCTTGAGAATTGACTAAGAAAATATCTGGCCCGGTGCGAGTTGTGTTGGGGTCAGTTAAGATTGTGCCGTAAGGTTCTTCTAAGCGAATATAACCAATTCGACCATCTGGGACAGCATTACTAATTGGATCTTCGGGGTTGTTGTCGCGATCGCGGAAGTCCAAAATTGAATCATAAACAATATAATCCACACTCTCCCGACCAATCACAAAATCTGAGCCTGGGCCGGGAATAATCACATCCACACCAGCGCCACCAACTAAGGTGTCACTTCCCGATCCACCGAAGATTAAATCATTTCCTGGCCCACCAACAACTAGTTCATTATTAACACTTGTCTTGTCAAATGTTGGCACTAAATTTTGAAATGCTTCTCTGGGCAAAAGTGTTTCTGGTATTCTCCCTGTCCCACCCAAATTCACACTGGGGTCTGTACTTTCTGCTGCACCAGGAATGATGATTTCGGTAATTGCTTCTAGTTTGGCTCTTAAGGTGTTAATTTGTTCTTGGCTGATGAAGTCTCCGGCAATAATATTGTTGTTTTGGTCGCCAAAAATGCTACTACCTGCTACATCAGTAACGGTGTAACTAAAGGTGCCGAAAGCTTTAACTATTCCCGGAGTCGCTTCGTTAATTTGCCGTTCATTAATTTCTAAAATCCCTTGAGTCATTAATTGGGCGGCGCTGACTCCCTGGAGGGTAATGGTTTGAATTGGTAATGGAGCGAAGTTTCCGGTGCCAGAAGGTGTCGCTGGATCTCCGCCCTTGGTAAAGTCAATATTTAGGGTGTTGACGATTTGAATTACGGCGTTTCCTTGGACATCAAAAATATTAATTTGAGTGCCGTTATTGGCGTTTCTCAGTTTAATAATGTCCCCAGTTCCGGCAGTGGCTTCGTAGTCAGTAATTACATCTTCTCCGCCATATCCGCCTTTACCTTCAAATGTTGCTTGAAAGATGAATTGATCGATTCCTGTTCCGCCTTCTAAAGTATCACTTCCAGAGCCAGCAACTAATACATCTTTGCCATCTCCTGCTATTAGGTAATCTCCTGCTGCTCCGGCATATAATATATCGTCTGTTTCGTTACTGCCTAAAATTGGTTCTGCGCCAGTGCCAAAAGTTACGGCTACTGCTTGGCGATTTTCAAATTGACCGAATTCGACATAATGTTGGTAGGCACTTGTAAAGAAGCCTTGAGCGATCGCTTGTTTCACATCTTGGTTTTTCAAAAGATAGAAATTAGTGCTAAATGTTGGCCCCGGATTGCGTCCTTCAAATTGCCCGTATAAATCGAAATGTGTCGCAGCATCAGGAATAAATCCTTGCGCGATCGCCACTGCCACATCAGAGTACTTTTGTAGATAGTAATTGCGGTTAAAAATGCCTCCTGTTTCCCGGTTTTCAGTCCGACCATATTGGATATAATGCGCCAAAGCACTCCGCAGTTCTCCGCGATTAATTGCCCCCGCTACATCAGGATGTTCCCGCAAATAAAACTGATTGTCAAATCGCCAACTAGGATTCCTTCCTTCCGTTTCTCCAACTGCTAAGAAATGCTGATAAGCACTGGTAAAAATTCCTTGACTTACGGCAGTGGCAATATCGGTATTTCTTCTCAAATAATAGCCTTCATTAAAGAAGTTTTCTGCTGTCACTTCCCGATAAACAAAATTATCCAAAGACACGGTATATTCTCCAAAATTGGGATTGTATCTAATGCTGTATTGAGTTGGGTAAAAACCATCTTCTGCCACAATGTCAGGAAACTTAATTGGTTTAGTTAGGTTAGGTTTCGTTTCAAAAAACTCCTTGGTAATCATTGGTTCCCAGAAGTTAACCTCACCATCATAAGTTCCAAAAATGAAGGTTTCTGTAAATGGTTGCCCTCTAAATTCTGGTGTTTCTCTGTCTACCCAATGCGATCCTTGCAAAGCATCCCCTGTCGCTGGTCGATTAGTAAAAGGATCATTAGGTAAGATATAATCTCGATTCAAAAACCCATCTTTGGGATATTCGTAGAGTTGCGAGTTTAATTCTGGTGTCCCAGTAATTCTTTCCCTTTCTTGAATAGTATCTAAAAAAAAGTGAACATCAACATGAGGTTTATCGTAAATAGTTAATGGCGCGTGTCCTTGGGAATTGGCATACCAGCCTATATGATCGAAAGGAGTTTTGTCTTTGACTATTTGCGGATATTCAATATCGTAAACTCGCGCCGCATCAAACATATCAGGCATATTTAAATGAGGCACTAACCGGGGAAATTTATTTTCTGGATCGGTGACTTCAAACATATCTTCGAGGGCATTTTCCGTAAAAGTTACCCCAATTGAAGAAGGATTTCCTGTTTGATCAAAAGCACCCCAAGTGTAAATCCAACCATCTCCCATTTGTCTCGGATCAGAAGTAACTATTTCCCCTGGAACATATTGCCCAATTTTCGGAGTGTAGGTATTAAGCACACTGGAAACTAAGGCTTTAACTGGTGTTGCACCTAAGTTAGCAAAAGAGTAGGATTGTCCTGGTAAAATTGCCGCAAAGGTATCAGGTGTTAATACTTCTATTTGATCTCCTACTTGAAGTGTTAACTCTCCTTCTTCAACGTAAAAAACTTCGTTTGTCTGACTAATAATTGGTGATGGTAGTTCTATACTTTGTGGCAAATTTAATAGAGAATAAGACATTTTGCCATCAGTCTCTTCCAGAGTGGCTAATGAAGTGTATTCTCCACCAAAAACGCCAGTAAATTTCGGGCGCTGATCGAGAGAAAAGACTTTCACTCCTTCAACTTGGCGGATAAAATCATTGATTAAGGAAGCGTCAGGAACTACCAAAATTGTATCGCTGAGTCCTGGGGGTGTGGGTGTAGTTCCTGGGATGTAAAAAGAACCACCATAAGTCATGTTAACTTCAGCGACTTTTCCCAAGTCTACCTGTTGTTGTAAAGCAGCAATATCTGCTTGTGGTGGTGGAACTGTAACTGGTGTTCCTGCTAATTCGTAATAAGGGGCACCTGGGGTTAAAATTACTGCTAATCTGGCAGATTCTTCTGTGGTTTGAAAACCCATTGGTTTGCCTTCAGGATAATAAACAAAACTTCCTTCAGGCGCGGTGAAAGTGCCATCTCCAAAGAAAAAGTTTACTTTACCTTCGGCAACATATTTTCCTTCAGCTTCATAAGCGTGGGTATGTTGAGGAACTCCCACATCTAAAGTTTTTGGTGGTAAGTAAAAATCTAAACCGACAAAAGCTTGATTTGTCTCTACTGCATCTGCCCAAACTGTGTAAATATCTCCACCAACATAAAACTTTGGTTCGGTTGGATAATAAGCATCACCTTGTTTTCTGACTACTTGGAAATCTTTTTGTTCGCTATCTATTAATTCACTGATGGGAATTCCGGGCGTATCATGTGAGTGATCGATGTGATTTGAATGTAGTGCATTAAACATTACATCCGATTCCAAAGTGTGGGTATTAGACATAGTTGACCTCTAAATAACTAAATCGCTTAACAGTTACCAATCGAGTCTTTGCAGAGTATTTTTGATTGGTTGTTCAGGTCATTATTTTCTTTGATTTAGTACTGTTTTACGATACTCACTGGCTAGCTAAAGTTGCCAGTTAATTTGAATATACTTTACAAATATATAGATTATTTAATTTAGCGATTATAGATTTGGGAATCAAATTTTTTCAATGAATTTATGATGATAAAACAATGATTTTTCAGCTAAAAAAATACCTATTTGGGTAGATTACAATAAGTTTATGATATGTATAGTTATTGAAGCTCCCCACCCACAAGGGGATGGGGCTTTCAACGCAACATCCCAGTAAATAATAGGTAATAAAGTGGCGATCGCTGATACTCCACTAAAATACAAAATTATTCCAGAATGCCCTAAACTGATAGCAAGCAAAGAGTAATAAATCCAATGGGGCAAATTCGGGCAGTATTGTGTGGCTATTACGGCAAAGGGAATGCAGGGGATGAAGCATTGTTAGCTTCGTTGTTACAAATGTTGCCCCCAAATGTCTTGCCTTTGGTGCTTTCGGGAAATCCGCGAGAAACCAAAGAACGTTATCAGGTGGAAAGTTACGATCGAATGTCAGCTTGGCAAGTCTTCAAAGTACTCCGTAGTGCTGATGTTTTTATTTGGGGTGGCGGGAGTTTGATGCAAGATGTGACTAGTTTTGCTAGTCCAATGTATTATGCTGGATTGATGGGATTAGCCAGACAATTTGGACTTAAAACTATTGCTTGGGCGCAAGGAATTGGCCCTTTAGAACGTCCGATAATTCGGGCAATTGCCAAACAAGTTTTTGCCAAATGTGAATTGGTCAGCGTGCGCGATCGCGCCTCCGCTAACCTACTATTAAATTGGCAAACCCATTGTTGTTTAGCACCTGATCCCGTATGGGCATTAGAAAGTTTACCAGTGAAAGGACTGTGGGATTTACCAGCCCCAAGAGTAGCAGTAACTTTGCGCCAACATCCGCAACTAACCCCAGAAAGAATTGCTAATTTAACTCAAGCTTTAATTGACTTTCAAAAAGCTACCGACACTTGTATTTTACTGATCCCATTTCAGAAATCCAAAGATTTAGCGATCGCCAAATCAATTCAGCCACACTTACCAGGCCCTAGTAAAATTTTGACACTCAATAACCCAAAAGAATTAAAAGGATTATTTCGGGGAGTGGAAATGGCGATCGGAATGCGTTACCATAGCCTGATTATGGCAGCAGCCGCAGAATGTCGTTGTTTCGCCCTCAGCTATGACCCAAAAGTTAGCCAACTGATGCAAGAATTGTCAATTCCCGGATGGAAATTAACAGAAATCCCTGACGATCCAAAATTAATTACCCAAACTTGGTTAGACTGCTATGCTAACGGTGATAGTCTATCATCAACACAGATTCAGTCCTTGGTGGATAGAGCATTGATTCATCGAGAATTGTTGAATCAAACTTTAGCAGCTAGTTGAAATGTAAAAATGTTCCCTAATAACCTAGAAAAAATGACGCTGATCTGAGATACTCTATCACAATCCGACGACCAGTACGCATTCAGGATTCTTAACTCCTTTGAACTAGAGCCATGAGTGAAGCCCAAAACCCCTTCGACAATCCTATTCCAGAACCGACTAATTCCCCTAACGAGACTGAATCCAATCATATTAAGTCGGTCACAGATTTAGGCGCACAAAACGAACCAAATCAACCAAAGATATCTTTTGTAATTCAGCAACAGGGTGCAGCACAGTCTAGCACTCCAGAACCAGTGATTTCTGAGGAAACATCACCTGCTAGCAAAGAAGCAGCAGAAGAACAGCAAAGGATCTCATTTATTGGCGATGCTGGCGGATTGCGGTTTGATACCTCTAGAGAACCAGAGTCAGAAACCACAGAGGTAGAAGAGAGAAATCTGTTTGATATCGATTTAGAAGAGATCTTAGGATTTGAGCCAGTAAATACTACTTCTGAGAATTATCCTAGCTCTAGTGAAAGCACAGAAACAGCTGACTCCACAAATGAAACTCCTGAAATCTATGATACAGAAACAGGCGATTTTGATGTTTTAGAATTGGTAAATTTAAGTGAAGCTCTGCAACAGCAAAATAATAATTTACTCTCTCATGTACAGGACTTAGAAAGGTTATTAGATGAGTGTAACCGAGCTTTGGAATCGCAGATTAAGCGATCGCAAACCGCCGAAATCAAACTCGCTGAACAATCCCAAGAATTAGGTGTTACCCAAGAACAATTAACTCGCTTATTCCGGGAATTAGAAGCTTCTCATCAAGTCGCCCAGCGTCAGCAAATCTTGATTGAAACTTTAAATAATCAATCGCAAAATAGTCAAGAACGAGTCGCCGAAT
>JBAVZX010000306.1:0-2266 GCA_049589015.1 Phormidium sp.
CCTGTAGGTAAAGGTACTGGTTTAGGACTTTCTGCTTGCTATCAAATTATTGATAAACATGGAGGGAGAATAGATGTTACTTCTGAGCTTCAAAAAGGTACCGAATTTGTAATTTTATTGCCGATTAAAACTAATTAAATTATCATAACCTTCAAAAATGGTAAATTCTTATCACTAATTTTATGACTCTGACGCACCCTACAGTTTGAAAAATACCTCATGCTTTACTATTGGGTTATCGACTTTCAGCCATAAGTTCTAACATTAGAGAAACCTGATATGTTAAACTGGCAATCTCGTCAGTAAAAAATATTACACTGATCGATCGCCAAAAACCAATAAAAAATAACCAAACTGATTATCTTCTATGTTCAAGATTCTTAAAGCCCCCAATCTACCTGTTTCGCCATTACAACGCTTTTCTGTAGTAGGAACAGCTGATGCTATCCATGCTGGTAAACCTTTAATTTTAGTGATAGACAATCAATTTAAAGTTACAACTCCAGCTATTAGCAGTGATGGAAATTGGCGTTTTGATTTAGCATTACACCAGCCTGGAAAGCACCAGTTAGCCGTTTTATTGGATAATGATCGCCTAGAATTATCAGTTCAAATTGGCTCAGCCTTAACATCTGAAGTTGAAATACCAACCTATCCAAATCCTCAGTCAATCCCTAATTATCAGCCCAATGCTATTTCTTTAGAAAAATTGGTTCGCGAAGCCCACGAAAAAGGATTTTCTGACATTCATTTATGTGTTGGTAAAGCCCCACGTTTTCGCAATCGCGGACAAATGGAAATTAGCAATTATCCAGTAACTGATGAAGCTACATTTATTAATTGGTTGCAAGAGATTCTTACAGAATCAGAAATTAAACAATTTCAAGAAACTTTAGATTTTGATGGCGCGGCTAGTTATGATTTTGCCCGAGTGCGAGTAAATATTTTTAAAACCCTCAAAGGAGCAGCAATGGTACTGCGGTTAATTCCCTTGCAAATTCCCAGTATTGATCAATTAGGTTTACCAGAAGTATTCCAAACAATTTGCCATTACCACAAAGGATTAGTATTAGTTACTGGCCCTACTGGATCGGGTAAATCCACAACTTTAGCTGCTATGGTAGATTACATTAATCGTACAATGCAGAGACATATTATTACTATTGAAGATCCAATTGAATTTGTTCACGAAGATCGCAAATCTGTAATTAGCCAGCGAGAAGTAGGCATTCATACAGTAGAATTTGATCGAGCATTAAAAGCAGCATTAAGAGAAGATCCAGACATAATTTTAATCGGGGAAATGCGCGATCGCTACACAGTAAACACTGCTCTCAAAGCTGCACAAACTGGGCATTTAGTCTTCGGTACATTACACACCAACAGCGCCATTAAAACCATTGAAAGAATTCTAAATCTTTATGAGCCAGATGAACAAGAACCAATGTTGAGTCAACTTTCAGAATCCTTAGCTGCAATAATTGCTCAATCCTTATTGCGAACTACTGATGGTAAACGCGCCCCGATTCACGAAATTTTAATTAATACCGATACCATCAAAGATTACATTAAACGCGGAGAAGTTGAAGAAACAGAATCGATTATGAAAAAAGGAAATTACGATGGGATGCGTACCATGTTGCAGTCTATTTACAGCCTTTATTTAGAAGGTAGAATTACAGAAGAAACAGCTATGGAAGCATCAGATAAACCCAACGAAATGAGAATTTTACTCAATGGAGGAGAAATTTAAACAGGTGACTACTGAGGAATTATTGGGTTGTAGTGGCAGGTTTTTTCATTAAGTTAACAACATCAAGTTACTAGTTATATTGAGTAGGGTGCGTCAGAGCGCCAAATTCTGGATCTAATCACTAATTTTATGACTCTGACGCACCCTACAGCCTAAAAAAAATATTCAAAATTAATAACTAGCAACTTGGGTTAGATAGCTTATTGTTCACCCCAAACCCGTAATTGCAGATACACTAAAACCAAAGTTATTGCTAACAAAACCGTAGCCCCAGCCGCCGCATAACCAAAATCAAATTGAGCAAAAGCTTGGTCATAAATATAGTAAACCAACAAATTAGTAGAATTTAAAGGCCCACCACCTGTAACTACATAAACTTGTTCAAAACTTCTCAAAGTAAAAATTGCTGTAGTCACAGTAGCAAACACTAAAGTAGGTCTTAACCCAGGTAAAGTAATATGCCAAAACTGCTGCCATTCATTAGCGCCATCTAACTCCGCAGCTTCATAATGA
>JBAVZX010000307.1:0-6537 GCA_049589015.1 Phormidium sp.
AAGATATGGAGGTGAAGAATTTGCCGTGATTTTGCCTAACACTGACTCTAATGGTGCGCTACAAGTAGCAGAATCAATTAGAGAGAGAGTGCAAGCTCTTCAAATTACCCATGCCACATCTAGTGTGAACGAATTTGTCACCCTAAGTTTAGGAGTAACTACTGTTATTCCTAATATAGAAATTAATCCCGACATTTTAATTGCTATAACTGATAAAGCACTCTATTCGGCTAAACAGCAAGGAAGAAATCGGATTGTTTTAGAAAACTTAGTTGACCAAACTTAAAGAAATTCTTCCAGTCAGGGGCATATTCAGGAGAATAGTGAAAACTCCCAATTCAGCAACTTAAGAATAATCAATCGCTTCTGATGAATCAGCAACAAGAACCACAATCAACTCCAGAAACAACACCTAATATCCTGATCGTTGATGATACCCCAGATAACTTACGGCTGTTATCTACTATGCTTTCTGGGCAAGGGTATTATGTGCGAAAAGCAATTAACGGACAAATGGCTTTAAAAGCAGCACAAATGTCTCCTCCAGATTTAATTTTGCTAGATGTGAATATGCCGTTGATGAACGGTTATGAAGTGTGCCAAGCTTTAAAAGCAAATCCTGAAACTTGCAAAATCCCTGTGATTTTTATTAGCGCTTTGGATCAGGTAATAGATAAAATCAAAGCCTTTGACGTGGGAGGAGTAGATTATATTACTAAACCATTCCAACTAGAAGAAGTTTTGGCAAGAATTAATAATCAATTAAATCAAAAGAGATTATCAGAACAACTAGAATATAAAAATCAGCAGTTGCAAGCAGAAATCAGCGATCGCAAAAAAGCCGAAATTAAAATTCGTCTTTTACTAGCAGCAACTCAAGCCATTAGTCGCGCCGAAAAGTTTGACACTGCCATTGAAGTAATTTTACACTTAATCTGCAAAAAAATTGACTGGGATTTTGGCGAAGCTTGGATTCCTAATAGACATCTCAAAATTTTAGAATGCTCTCCCGCTTGGTATGCTAGTACACCAGACTTAGAAATATTTAGACAAAAAAGCCTCCTATTTACATTTGCTCACAACGTCGGATTACCTGGCAGAATTTGGACACATCGACAGCCAGAATGGATCAAAGATCTTTCATCTGAATCATTAGAGACTTTTTCCCGTCAAGAAATTGTTGTAACAGTAGGATTAAACTGTTGTTTTGGCGTTCCTATCTTACTTGCTGAGGAAGTCTTAGCCATTTTAGTTTTCTTCAAAAAAACTCCCACCAAAGAAGAACCAAACTTACTCGAACTAGTTAATGCTGTCGCTACACAATTAGGTTCGCTAATTCAACGTAAACGTGTAGAAGAAGCCTTAAGATTAGCAGAACAAAGATATCACAGCATTGTCGAAAACGCAGTGGATGGAATTTTTCAATCTACACCTTCTGGACGTTATCTTAGCGCTAATCCTGCTTTAGCGAAAATTTATGGTTATGACTCACCAGCGGAACTAATTGCAGTTTTAAGTAATATTTCCCATCAACTTTATGTCGATCCCGATCGCCGCAAAGAATTTGTGAATAGAATGGAAACAGATCATGCTGTTTATGGATTTGAATCTTTAGTGCGGCGGAAAGATGGCAAAGTAATTTGGATTAGTGAAAATGCCAGAGCGGTGCGAGATTCCAGTGGAAAATTGCTCTATTATGAAGGGACAGTTTCCGATATTACAGTACGGAAAGTAGCTCAAGAAGCTCTGCGTTATCAACAAGAACAAGCCGAAAAACTATTACTCAATATTCTCCCAGAACCGATTGCCCAGAGATTAAAATTAGAACAAAATACGATCGCTGATAGTTTTGAAGATGTCACAGTTTTATTTGCTGACTTAGTAGGTTTTACGGAATTGTCAGCTAAAACATCTCCTCGACAACTAGTAGAAAACCTGAATATAGTATTCTCCGAGTTTGATCTCCTAGCTGAACAACATGGTTTAGAAAAAATTAAAACCATTGGTGATGCTTACATGGCTGTAGCCGGATTACCTGCTTCTCGCCCTGATCATGCGGAAGCCGCAGCTGAAATGGCATTAGGTATGCTAATAAAAATTGCTGAGTTTAATAGCAATACTGGGACAAGTTTTAGCCTGAGAATTGGCATGAATACAGGCCCAGTTGTAGCTGGTGTAATTGGGATTAAAAAATTTAGTTATGATTTATGGGGTGATACAGTTAACACAGCTAGCCGCATGGAATCTCAAGGTATTCCTGGTACTATTCAAGTTAGTACTACTACTTACGAATTACTAAAAAGTCAGTACCAATTGACTAAGCGTGGTTCTATCCCTATTAAAGGTAAAGGAGAAATGTTAACTTATTTGCTCACAGGTAAAAAGCAGATTACGGCTGAAAAACTCTAGGCTTCCCAGATTAAATTAAGGGTTGTTTAACTAATAAATTCACTACTTCTGTAGTTGTCTTTCTGACTGAGTAAACTTCCCAGTTCGTTTGGCTAATATCTGACGAATTGGTTGCTAAGAGACAATGTATCGAGAAAGTAACTGCGGCTGCTAATAAGAGTTTTTCTAACATCTCTAATTCCCCCCAAGAGCGATTAAATTACCACTCTAAAGCTGATACTATTACTATCAGTTCTTTTTCAGTTAAATAAGGTGATTCAACTCGCTAAAAATTTGTGACTGTTCTCAATTAATTAAGTGATTGGGGTCACACTTAGGTAGTAAGTTCAGCAACTAAGAGAACAAGGAATAAGGAACAGCAAAAAGCAAAATCATTTGTTCCTTGTTCCCTCAGTAATAGTACTGTAATAGTACTGTCAAATAGCTAATTCATTAGACCTCTATTAGAGATATAACTGAAGTGCCAAACCTGCTAAACCTTGCAACAGGTTAAGCAGATTTTCGCCAGTACTGGGACCCTTAGGTTTAGGATTGTTCAGTTGTTCGATTCCCTCAATTACCTGTTGGGCAACTTTGGCACCATCTGGATTACCTTGAGTATTGTAGAGTTCAGCAGCTTTTTTGGAATCAGCCAGCGCCGCTATGCGATCGCCCTGATTAAATTGCACCATCCCCCGACCTAAATAGGCGTTGGCATAATCAGGTTTCATAACTAAAGCTTGATTAAGCAGTTCCAGCGCCCTTTGGTGATTATCTCTCTCGGCTTCAGCCATTCCCCAACGGTAGAAATCTTCTGCTCCACCAGTATAATTTGGTACTCCAATCGCACCTAATAAATTAGCATTAGCTAAATTTGTCCCGACTAAATTTGCCTGAGACAAAAAAGCACCTCTTAAATCAGCAGCAATGAGATTTGCACCGCTGAGGTTAGCACCTGTAAGATTAGCACCATGCAGACTGGCACCCATCAGGTTAGCACCTCTGAGATCGGCACCCATCAAATTAGCGCGGCTGAGGTTCGCCCGACTTAAATCAGCACCAGTCAAATCAGCACCCACTAGATTAGCCATGACTAATCCAGCGTCAGTTAAATCGCATCGAGAACATTGTCTGGTAGCAAGTAACTGTCTGGTATGTTCAGAATTAGCCGCAAATGCGGTATTTGTGAAACTAAGTGTGGTTAGTAAAGTAGCGCTAGCTATGGAGGTGAATTTCATAAGTTTATCGATAGCTAAGTTATGGGAACTTTTTTGCATAACAGAATTTTGCTCAATCCAGGCGTTTAACACAAGCCATTTGCCGAAATTATTTGACTTTTCCGGTGCAAAGCTCCTTTTTCTAGAGGTTTTGTTATGTTACACCTAAGTATAAAAGAGATAAAGCGATGCACAAATTACTTACGGGAAGGTTAAAACTAGAAAAATTAACAGTGCCGATCGCTAATTTACCCCCATCCTGGCAAGGCATCAAAATCGTTCAACTCTCGGATCTTCACTATGATGGTTTCCGGTTGTCAGAAGCTTTGTTAGAAGAAGCGATCGCTAAAAGCAATCAAATTCAACCAGATTTAATATTTCTCACAGGTGACTATGTTACCACTGATCCTGCCCCAATTCATAATTTAGTACTGCGACTTAAACATTTAAAAAGTCGCTTTGGTATTTATGCGGTTTTAGGCAACCACGATCTTTATTTTCCCCACTCAAAAGCCGAAATCATTCACGCTTTAGCTAGTATTGATATTCACGTCCTCTGGAATCAAATTGTTTATCCTCTTGGAGCTAAATTAGCCATAGTCGGATTTGCCGATCTGCGTTCTCATCAATTTAACCCCGCCGTAGTCATGCCGCAAATAGACCCCGCTATTCCGCGCATCGTCTTATCTCATAATCCTGATAGTGCAGAAGAATTACAATTTTGGCGCGTCGATCTACAATTATCTGGTCATACTCACGGTGGTCAAATTATAATTCCTAAAATTGGCTCACTCCCAGCACTATTGCCGCAAATCTATCCTTTAATCCCCCAACTTTTGCGTCATAAGTTACCTTACGGCAAGAAAAAATGCTACAAGGTATTTCAGCATTGGGAATGGTCACAAGGCTTACACCAAGTAGGAAATAACCTGCTTTATATAAATCGAGGATTAGGAACTTACTTACCTGGGAGATTGTTTTGTCGCCCAGAAATTACTGTAATTCGGTTAGTTGCTCAAAATTGATTTGGCCATTTCTCGAAAACAATCTTATTAATTTAGGTAACAGATTCTTGACTGTTAGTTTTCACTTTTACTTTCTGCGATCGATTCTCCACAATTCCACTAATCATCTGCGAGTTTGGAATCTTTTTAATCGAATTAGATTCGATAATACCGAGTTTTGTGCTTCTTAAACCAATGTCGAGTACCTCTACCTGCCCATTAATTTTAGAAACTATTAAGTTATCGCCTTTCCGATATAAATCATCAACATAGATAATAACTGTACAACACCAGTCGTAAATCACATCTTTAATCAACAACCCGAAGGCAATTCCTGCACCACCTAAAATCCCCACGATCGCAGTTGCAGAAACTCCCAATATCACTTCACTACCTTTCAAAATCACTAAGAGAATTGCCGCAGTTTGAAACAATCTCGGCAAATATGGCACAATTAAATCATCAAGTTCTGTCTCGGTGCGAACAGTTATTCCTCCAGCAATTTCTCCCAAGAGTGGAGCCAGTTTATAAATTGTATAACTCAATGTCACAATAATTAGCAAACTAAGAAACTTGCTAATTGTTTGACTTAAAATTTCCCCTAATTCTTCTCCTAGCAACAATGGTACAACCCAAAAGGCCACCAAAAATATGAACCATCCTAAAGGCGGTTTAATCACATCAATCAACTGATCATCTAGGGTGCTATTAGTTTGTTTAGTTAGTTGTTCAATGCGATGGACAACAATAGAAAAGAAAAATCGCTTAAATACCTGAGATAGCAATAAAACCACAACGACAATTACAATTTTGAATAGCTCCACGCCAGCTATTGTTGTATTTGGATTCAAGATAATTTCTCTAAGGTTTTGCCAAAAATCTTCCATAGGTTTTCACCTCATTCAACAATCTTTTCAAATTATTTAAGTATTATCTTAATTCAAAAAAAATTTTTGCCGGACATCAGCGGTAATTATTTAATTATTAATAAGAATCTGATATTGACCATTCACTTAAACAATTGGAAACCCGCCTAGCTAAGGAAAATACTGGTAGCTCAAGGCGGGTTATTGAGATTACAAACGACAGTCGAATTAAATGAAACGACTGAATAACGAACAGTTTCCAAAAAGAAAGAACTTTAACTCCAAGTTAAGGACTATACTCGCAACAGGCCGGACTCTCGGTTTGCATCACCTCCGTTCATTCAGACACTTGCCGATCGATTTGCGTTCTTACAAGAACAAGCAATTACTAAAAAACCGAACGCAAATATAACTCTCACAAATGAAACATCATTCCGGTGATCTGCTGCTCTAGGTATCGAGCAGGAAGGCACAAGCCCGAAACCAAACCAAAATGTGAAAATTGAATGAAGATCTACTTGATCTAGTGCCTTATTTATTAAAGTAGCATTTGTTTCTCCGTAATAACTAACAAGTTTACTAAACTTTAAAGAGCTTTATTTGCTGAAACACTTTCTTACGTTTTTTCATTAAAGCGCTTAGTCTTACTTCTGCACTATTGACATCCTCCCCGGCGTGAACGCACGGGGATTCCAAAGAATCACTTCTTGGGCTTCCTCTTTCCACGACTCGACTTACTTAGAAGAGTTTCCTCACCTAAGCAGAGGTCGATATCTCCAGAGGCGTTCCCTTCGACTAGGCTCAGGGCTAGCGTTCCCGTATGCCCTACGGTACGAAGTGCTTTTTCAAGTATGTTTATTGCGGCGTTCCAATCGCGGTCTAAGATAAACCCACAATGAGGACATCTATGAGTCCTTTGGGAAAGAGACTTCTTAACAGACTTTCCACAGTTGGAGCAATCAGCACTAGTGTAGTGAGGTGATACGGCAACCGTTACCACTCCAAACACCTTGCCGAAATATTCCAACCACTGACGAAAAGCCGTCCATGCCGCATCAGAGA
>JBAVZX010000308.1:0-8289 GCA_049589015.1 Phormidium sp.
ACCCAGAGCTAGTCCTGAACCAAATACAGTTATAGGTTCAGGAACACCAGCTGGTTCAAAGCTACCAGAACCAGTTTGAAACTTGATCGGAAAGTCACTCAGAGTTACCGAATTTTTACCCAACGCACTATCCCAAAAGTTCCCTGAGATTTCGAGTGTAAAGGTAGTGGACTGCCCTGATTGTAGACCTTCCTTAACATCTCCACCATTGCAACCTACTGCATAAATACAAACATCTATTTGTTTGAAGCCACCCGTAAACTGTTGCTGACCTTTTTGGATGATAGCAGTATCAAAAATTGTTGATCCATTGACTCTAACAGATGTAGCATCAGGACTAACGCCAAAACCAAAACCGAGAATAGATGATGTGTATCCCTGAGTTGTGTTGCTAAGAGTGACAGACATCTTTAAAAGATTAGAGGTTAGACTATCTACTGTAATATTTGCTTGAGCAGTTAGATCTACTGGAAGTATAGTGTCCCCTTTAGTACCAGCTGGCACTAACCATTTAACCGGATCTAGCTGTCGTCCAACATCTTCAGGACTGACAATATTAACATCATAAAGCGCATCTCCTGGGTTTCCAGCGGTTTTGCCATTGAGGTAGACTCCGTAAGCATTAGCAGGAGCAGTGAAGATGGGAGATACAAGGGCAATGCTAGCAGTGCTTAAAACAGCAGGAAGAAAAGAATTAAAGCAAGAACTCCTCATGTTTATTAACCTTTTATTCAGTAGTAACTAATGATCCAAACTAAAACTAGATGCAAGGTGTTTTAAAACACTTAAGTTATAAATCGGCTTTGTGAGATTGACAATGTAAGACAATAATCAGAAGACGTAACTTTTTCTCCTTTTTACAGCCTCACTGCCAAGATCGATATCAGAAGCCTTGAGTTAAACCTTGTATCAATAGATGCTAGTCTTTATTCTGTAAAAATACGATGGTGATTCCAGTGATTTACAGTAACTTTACAAATTTTGTTGCTCTCTTGATAATTTCTTGATGTTCAGTTAAACCTGAAAACACCAATAGAAGGTATATATTAGTTATGTCATCCTAATAAGTTATAGATTGAAACTTCTTTTACCTTTGGAAATCAGCTGAATTCTGGTAAGATTTCCTCTAGTAAAAAATAAGTATTCTTACTTGTGATAGGTGGATCTGCGATGGAAGTCCTCATTGTTATAGTATTGATTGGGATCGTTTGGATGATCATTCCTAGACGCTGGCGACGAAAATTTCTGCTTCCTTTTTCTATTATGTTGGTGCTTTGTGTCGCAATTACGTCAGCTTGGGGAGTAGAGCTAGCAACTCAAGGATTAATGGTAAATTTACCAGAGGATACAGGGGAGCCTGTACAAGCGATCGTTGTATTAGGACGTGGACCTGAGTTTCGCCAACGAAGAATTGAAATAGTCGAAAAGCTTTGGCGGCAACAACGAGCCCCCAGAGTGTTTGCTAGTGGGATGCTTGATGCTGAATTTATGCTGGAACAATTTGAGACGAACGGAATTCCCAAAACAGTTTTGAGTGGAGAACGCTGTTCTCAGTCTACCGAGGAAAATGCTCTGTTCACTTCAGCAGTGTTGTACCCTCAACAAGAGCAGAAAATTCTTCTGATCACCGATACCCCCCACATGATGAGATCGGTGTTACTGTTTCGATCTTCTGAATTTGATGTTATTCCTCATCCGATACCTTTGCCAGATTACTGGTCTACCACTCGCAAATCGCAGTTACTGCTCCGAGAATATCTGGGTTTGCTGATATATTATGTGACGGAGCGATTTCAGCAAAGGAGTGTTGAAGAATTGCGAAATCCTCCAACTGATGTGACTCGTAAGTTAGTGGACTGGAATTGTCAGTTGCCAAGAGTGCGTCAGTAGTGAGTATTGTGTTTATGCTAAGTGTCGGTTTGAATTTGTGCAGTATTTAAGGGATCGCCTTAAGGTTTACTTTAAAAATAGTCTCTGAGTTTTGAAGATTCATTAAAGATATATCAAAATGACTGCTAGTAACTTCTCAACTTAGAGTAGAACGGTATAGTATAAATGCGTAGAAATCTGTAGGAAATCTGGGCATCAATAGCTAACTGTTAGTCTTTTGACGGATAAGTACGACTGTTTCTTAATAGAGAATGATCTATGATAATTGATGCTCGCTCCCTACCTGCCGATGAAGTTCTGGAAACCCAAGTTTGTATTGTTGGTGCTGGACCTGCCGGAATCACCTTAGCTCTTGAGTTTGCTAATCAAAATTTCCCAGTTTGCTTGGTTGAAAGTGGTGGATTTGACTATGATGAAGAGACTCAATCACTGTTGGAAGGGGTAGTCGTTGGCGATCCCTATCCCCGCTTAGAAGAGGGTCGCCGTCGTCAGTTTGGTGGAGCCTCTCATTGGTGGGGAGCGCCAAATAGCCATAAAGATTCGGGTTTTCGCTGTATACCCCTTGATCCGATCGATTTTGAACAACGAGATTGGTTGCCTTACAGTGGTTGGGCGATCGCGAGATCGGATCTAGACCCCTATTATGAACGAGCACACCGGATTTGTCAGATCGGACCCTACACCTACGAGCCAGAAGATTGGGAAGATCAACGAGCAGTGCGGTTGCCTTTCAAAAGCGATCGCATGACCACCAGAATCAGTCAGTTTGGTTCCAAAACTCCCTTCACCGATCAGTATCGCCAAACGATTAAGCAGTCAAGAAATATCACAACCTTGCTTTATGCCAATGTGGTTGAACTGGAAACTGATGAAAGTACAAAAGCCGTGACTCGCCTTCGCATTGCTTGTTTATCCAATAAGCAAATTTGGTTGAAGGCAAAAGTAGTAATTTTAGCTACAGGGGGATTGGAAAATGCTCGATTGTTGCTGGCATCAAATCGGCAACAGTCAGTAGGACTGGGCAACCAAAACGATCTAGTGGGTCGATATTTTATGGATCGGCCTATTATTAGCGCTAGGTTGATTCCTTTCGAGCCCAAGTTGTTCGATCTGACTGCCCTCTACGATATTTATACTGTTAGAGGTGTACCAATCATGGGGTGGGTGAAACTGACTGAGGAAGTTATCCGCCGCGAACGCCTGCTAAATAACGGCGCACAGCTATTTCCCAGACCGCTACCACAGCAACGGGAAGCTGCTCTGGCTTTGCGATCGCTAGTCTCATCGATTCGGGATGGCAAATCGCTTCAGGATTTGTCCGAATATCTGAAGACAGCACTGCGAGGGGTTGATTATATTGCCGCAGCAGGGTTTTGGGCTGCTGTGCGAAAGTTACCTTCCTGGCAAGGTGGCGATTGGTCTTATTTGCCTTACG
Organism: Phormidium sp.; assembly: GCA_049589015.1. GTDB lineage: Bacteria > Cyanobacteriota > Cyanobacteriia > Cyanobacteriales > Aerosakkonemataceae > Floridanema. The sequence goes on from JBAVZX010000308.1 coordinate 3,326, forward strand.
AAAAACGGCGGTTTTCCGAATTTGAAATATTTTATCAAATGGAGCAAGCCCCCGATCCTAACAACCGCGTCATGCTCAGTTCAGAATGCGATCGCTTGGGTCAACCTAAAACCGAGGTTCATTGGCGCTTAAATCGGATTGATATTGAAAATGCCAGACGAGTTCAAGAAATTTGGGCCGAAGAGTTTGCCAAAGCAGGATATGGACGGTTCGAGTTTGCCGGGGAAGGGGAACCTCTGAAATTTGAAAAAGAGGCGATGCACCATCACATGGGTACAACACGGATGCACGTCAATCCCAAGCAGGGTGTGGTAGATGCCAACTGCCAAGTTCATGGTATCCCAAATCTTTTCATTGCTAGTTGCTCAGTCTTCCCCACAGCAGGCTACGCCAACCCAACTCTGACTATTCTTGCACTGTCCATAAAAGTGGCAGATCATGTTAAGAGATTAATCAACTGACTCTGTTCTGACCGGGGGATTGTATTTTATCTTAAAATGACAAAAGAGTGTTAATTATGAAGAAAACGTCAAGATTAGAGTAAACACAAATCGTACAATAGACAATACCTAAATCAATGTAATAATATTTAAAGGAGAAGTAATAAATATTAACAACTAGGGAAATATTTGTACTTAATTCAAGCACAAACCTCCAAATAAGTTAATTAAAGAGCAAATTACTGGATGGTAAAAATGGGACAGTTTAGCCATTACTTTCTTACCAAGTTCAATGTCAGAAATTTTCCAGATCTTAAACCAGGCTGTGACCCAGCTTGGCTAGAAAGAAGATTTAACCTATTCGACCAATATTGCTTCCCATCAGTCAGCAATCAATCCAACCAGAACTTTCAATGGCTGGTCTTTTTTGATGTAGATACCCCTGAGCCATTTAAACAGAAGATTTCTGAATACTCTAACAAGTGGCAGAACTTCGTTCCAGTTTATCTAGATTGCCCATTCCCATACGGTCAATTTACTGATGAAGTGAGAGCAGTTGTCCGTAACTACATTCCAGCCGACTGTGAATATCTGATCACAACCTGGTTAGATAATGATGATGCTATCCACAAAGATTATGTCCAGATGATTCAGGACAATTTCGATCGGCAGGAGTGTGAAACAGTTAACTTTTTCTTTGGCTACCAACTGGCTGAAGGTAAACTTTTCTTTGATTTTGAATTGGCAAGTCACTTCATTAGCTTGATTGAAAAATACAATCCTGATACATTCAATACCTGCCATTGTAGACCACACAAAGAATTATATGAAGTGTGTAAATCGGCTAAGAAGGTATTCTGTAAACCAGCCTGGATCGAAGTAGTACACGGTTCCAACTACATGAATGTTTATCGGAGAGGTTTTCGAGTCCCAACCGGAAATATTTTGGATGATTTTTCCATCAAAACGGAGCAACCAAAAGACGGGGAACAAACTATTCCGTTTCTGCTGGAACAAGCAAAAATTTCAGTTTTCTTTCCTTATTACTTCCTGAGAAAAGTGTTTCTCAGAATCAAAAATAAGCAACTATATGAGCTATTAATGAGTAGCTTCACAGTGAAAAATTATTAGTCATTGGTCATGGGTCAAAAGCTGATGACTTAATAATTCAATTATTTGACAAATCACAAATCACGAATCGCAAATCGCAAAATTATGAAAATTCTGATTACTGGCGGAGCAGGCTTTATTGGCAAGTGGCTGATCGAAAAGATGCCATCTGATGTGGAAGTGGTGATCGTTGACTGTCTGGATGAACAAGTTCATCGGAAGTCAAAGGATTTTGCACCGGAGTTAACAGCCCGAGCAAAATGTATCAAAGCAGACGTTCAGGATATTGGCGAATACCGAGATGCGATCGCAGGAACAGATGTGGTAATTCACCTGGCGGCTCAAACTGGTACAGGTCAATCCATGTATGAAATCAGTAGATATGTGCAGCATAACGCTAATGGAACGGCCAAGCTATTAGAATTGATTTCCAGCCTTGACCACAAACCGCGCCGGATTGTTTTGTCCTCCAGTCGAGCAGTGTACGGGGATGGCGCTTATACAGATGGTAAATCGATTCTTTATTCCCCAGGGCGACGAGTAGAGGATTTGCAAAAGGGGATTTGGGAGGTTTGCGGGGCTGATGGTCAGCCGTTAAAGCCTTTACCGATGCACGAAAGTCACTTGACTAAACCAACTTCTGTATATGGTTTGACCAAACTTTGGCAGGAGCAATTACTGCAAGTTTACTGTGAGAGTCAGGGAATTGATTTAGCAACTTTGAGATTTCAAAATGTGTATGGGCCTAAGCAAGAATTGGGCAATCCTTACACGGGAATTATCGGTATTTTTACGAATGCGATCGTCCAAGGAAACCGTCTGGAACTCTTTGAAGATGGGATGGTGACGCGAGATTTTGTGTTTGTTGGAGATGTGGCTGATGCAGTGATTCAATGTGCCACCTACGAGAAACCCCTGAACTCGATACTTAATGTCGGTAGCGGTGAAGCGGTAACTTTAATAGACGTTGTGGAAACGATCGCGGAAGTAATTGGCAAAAAGGCAGAATATACTATCTCTGGTCGGTTCCGAGTCGGAGATGTGCGCCATGCGATCGCAGACATGGAACAGTACAAAACTGTATTGGGAGAATGGACACCCACATCCCTGTTCGATGGAATTTCCCAATACCTCAAATGGTACTTGGGTCAGGAACCATTGGAACAAGCTACCTTAGAAGCATCCCTGCGCGAAATGGAGCAAAAGGGTTTGTTGATGACGAAGAAATAACGAATTGGATTTTGGATTTAATCAAAAATCCAAAATCCAAAATCTAAAATCTAAAATCATTTGACTAATGGACATCTTACACCTAAGTACATCTGACATCGATAACGGAGGAGCGCGGGCGGCTTATCGTCTACACGATGGATTGCGATCGCTAGGTTGCACCTCTAAAATGTTGGTACACTCCAAATACAGTTCTGACTCAACGGTGATAGTGGAGCGATCGCCATTTGCCAAACTAAGTCCTCGCATCTCGGCAATCCCATTACGGTTTTACCCAAAATGCAACTCTTCAATGTTTTCCTCCCAGTGGTTTCCAGATGTCCTCCCTAAGCGAGTTATTCAGTTCAATCCAGACATTGTTCATTTACACTGGGTTTGCAACGGCTATCTCCAAATAGAAACTCTAGGTAAAATTAGTCAACCTCTGGTTTGGACTCTACATGATATGTGGCCATTCACCGGAGGATGTGATTATAACCGGGACTGCGAAAAATACCAGGATTCCTGCGGTGAGTGTCCGCAGTTACAGAGTTCCCGATCGTCAGACCTATCTCGTTGGGTGTGGAAGCGTAAAGCTCAATCCTGGCAAAACGCTAACCTGACCATTGTGGCAACAACCTCATGGATGGCTGATTGTGCCCGTTCTAGCTCATTGTTCAAAAACCGCCGGATCGAAGTGATTCCTTTGGGTCTAGATACAGATAAATACAAACCGATTAATCAGCAAATTGCTCGTGAATTACTGAATCTTCCCCAAGATAAACAACTAGTTCTTTTTGGTGCAATTACTTCTACTTCAGAGCCTAGAAAAGGATTTCAGCTTTTACTTCCGGCTTTACAAAGACTTGGCGCGTCTGGTTGGGCAGATCAGATAGAACTTGTGGTTTTTGGTTCCTCTAAGCCAGAGAAACCGAACGATTTAGGGTTTAATACTCATTACCTGGGGCGGGTTCATGATGATATTTCCCTTGCCTTAATTTATTCTGCGGCAGATGTAATGGTTGTTCCATCAGTACAAGAAGCTTTCGGTCAAACTGCTTCGGAAGCGCTGTCCTGCGGGACTCCAGTGGTTGCCTTTAATGCTACTGGATTAAAGGATATTGTTGACCATCAACAAAATGGCTATCTAGCGACTCCTTTTGAAGTGGACGATTTGGCAAAAGGGATTGCTTGGGTACTCGAAGATGGAGAACGTCAACAAAAGCTGAGGTTCCAGGCGAGGCAGAAAAGCTTGCGTGAATTCGCTAAGAACGTCCAAGCTCGTCGTTATCTCTCATTGTACGAAGAAATACACAGAGCATTGCCATGAGAAGGTTTGGTCAAAAATTCGCTAGATTTGGGACTCTGCAATGTGAGAAAATCTAGAACTATTGGGGTAAAAATTTAATTGGGCTGGTTCATGTCGCAAGCAGGAAAAAATCAATGAGGTTTCTGTCACAGTTTCTATACGTTATCTCTGCTAAAAAAATTGAACTTATTCTGCTACTATCTGCTTTCCTTATAGTGTCACTGATGGATGCGGTTGGGATTGGATTAGTTGGGCCGTTTATGGGCTTGGCAACGAATCCAGATCTGATCAATAAAAATATTTGGCTAGCTAATACCTACGAATTTCTAAGGTTAAAAAGTACCAATCAGTTTATCGGTTTATTGGGACTGACAATTATCCTGATTTTTTACTTTAAATCTTTTTTGTATTACCAAATTCAAAAATATGTATTTAAATTTTGCTTTACCGAACAAGTTAAGCTCCGTCTTAGACTTCTGCATACTTATCTCTTCCTACCCTATACCTTTCATCTAAAAACTAACTCGGCTCATCTGATTCAAAATATTATTACTGAATCCCAACACTTTAGCTATTCAGTAGCAATTCCACTGCTCAATTCGATATCAAATCTTTTTGTATTGATTGTTTTGGTGTTGTTATTGGCAAAAACAGACCTGCCAGCCACCGTAAGCGTGATAGGAATTCTACTCGGTACATACCTACCATTCCACTTAGTCAGACACAAAATTGTCCGGTGGGGTAAGGAAGGGGTGGAAGCAAACACAGAAATGTTACGAATTGTGAATCATGCGATCGGTGGACTGAAAGAAACCAGAGTGATTGGATGCGAGGAATTTTTTGAAGATCAATTGAAGGCTCAAGTAAATCGGTTTGCTAGAGTCGCCACCTTGTTC
>JBAVZX010000309.1:0-2128 GCA_049589015.1 Phormidium sp.
ATGTAACACCATGACTCTCCCCAAGGTAGTTTTATCAGCACCAAACTGAAAGTGTTTGGATAGACTTTCAAATAAGATGAGAAAATCTATATCTTGACCTTTAACATCGTCTATTGCTTCTTCTACCGTTGTGTTAGTAAGATCGTACACTGCTATTTTGGGATTCTTATCATCTACCTTCCACTGAAATTGTGCCTGTTTATCCTGTAGATCCTTTGCACTGATAAAGTTATAAGATAAATCTTTCATCTTAGCGATCAAATCTTTTAAAATATCTGATGAATCATCGCCTGAAGGAACTGGTGTACTATTCGCTAATGCGTGATTCAATTTGACCGTCTCAAAATATAACCTTAATGAATCTGTTCTGGTGCTTCCTGAAGCTGAAAGCGATGTCCGGTACCCTGCCATGCCTGAAGCAAGTATTCTAGCAGTATGAAATGTCCAGCCTCCTTGCTCTTCCTGTTCATATTTTTGGTATTCCTGTTTGATTTGCTCTTCAATCTGCCCCAACAGCTCTTGGTTTCTTTTCTGCTTGTCCGGCTCAGGATGAAGGGCTTCTTCTATAGCCGCTTGTAAAACATCATATTCGTTTAAGTTTTCCAATGTTCGGATAGCTCTCATCAGGATCAATTCCTCTGGGTCATTTGTCTTATTCAATTCTGGTATCAGTGTGATCGCCTTAATAAGATTACTAAGCACCCGATCGCTAACCCAATTTTGAAGTTCATTCAAATTTTCGTCCACGGTTGCGTTCGTGCTTTGGGAATAATATCTATCTATTGCTCGTTTTATACTTAAGGAAAGTGCTTTAGATAAGGGAGATATGGTAATTTCCTTTTCTGTGGAATCTAATATCATTGTCTCGCTAGATTCATTAATATAACCTCCATTTTTTAACGCCGTTAGCATTTTTCTTTTAAAAGTGGCAGTAGGAATTAAACCGGGCCAAATTCTTACGCTCTCACCCACATCTCCAATGGTTGGTGCCGCAAATCCAAAACTTCCTCTATTGGCAAAGCTTAGTTCATCGGTATGTATTTGCTTAATAATATTATCTTTTAAAGTTTGGATTCTCTTTGAGGCTGTGCCTTTAGGTTGTAAGATAAGACATGGATATTGGAGAAACTTTTCTTGTGTTGTCTTGTCTGCTGTGCGGACTGCTTGAAAGTCTAGAGTATGGTCAATCTTCCTAGAATGTTTTTTGTGAACCTTATCAATTTGATTCGGTCTGCGTCTATTTATTTCTTTGCTAAGAGAATCTATCAACTGCCTACGATCTTCTAATAACTCTTGCTTATAATTGGCAACATTAAAATTATTTGCTTGTTGTAAATAAGCATAGATCGTACTTTTCTCTTCTGGGGTAAAAGTTTGAAATTGTGTTTCTATTCCTTCTGGAGATTTTTGATCTTTAAGTAGTTCAAGTATGTTGAGGATTTCAAATGTCTGGATTAAATTGGGAGCTATGCCACCTTGATTTAAAGTAGTTAAATGACCAAGACTCTTCGTATTTTGCCAAACGGTAAGCTGATGATTGCCTATTGGTAATGTTCTGTGACCTGACAGTGGTTTAGAACTCTCTCTCTCTGCTGTTAGTTGGCGATTGATATAGGGGTGACCTTGGATATCTGTAATTTGTAATTGATCAGAACTTATTTGCACATCATAACTGCTAAAGGCTGATTTCGTATGACTCACTGCTTCTTCATCTTTACTTTCTGATCCTTCTTTTAAGAAATTAATAAGTTCTTCACGGAGATATTTTGTCCAGAAATGAGGGTCTTCAGAGGGTGTCCGATGATAGTTTGTACCTTTTCTGTCTTGATTTGCTGCTTGAATTCCCAAGGTGAAATCTCGATCTCGTTGTGAACTAAAAGCACGAACTTGTCTTTTTCTTTTACCTTTTTCATTTTCAACGGAAGTATTGAAACCCACTGGTGCATTTTTGACAAAAAAAAGTCGTAAGAGAGCAGATAATTCTGCATATTTACCTTTATCCTTTGCCATCAATTGTTTAGCAATATTCTGTACATAATAATATTTTTTTTGATCTGTCCCGAATTTTTGCTCTTCACTACTAATTTCTTTAAGTTGCTTTTTCCTAATTGTTTCAAAAGATTCTCCC
>JBAVZX010000310.1:0-3851 GCA_049589015.1 Phormidium sp.
ACTTCAGTTTTCAGCCTTTTTTGATTTTTATCTATTCGCTACCACAGAAGTCAGTTTTTCTTTCCCTTCTCTCCGTTTAGACATCGCACTTTTAGTGCGATAGTCTAAACTCCAGAATTAAAGGTTAGGAAAGGTTTTGATAATTCTAGACAATAGGGGATATTTCAAACAGAAGCCTCGGAAAGGTTAAAGGGTCAAGGTGAGACTCCTCCCTTGACCCTTTAACCTTTCCTTTGAGAGATAAGCTGTTCGTCATTTAAACCCAATTGTAAATAATAGAATCTTTGTAGTGCGACCATCTTGGTCGCTACTGATACCCAATTTAAATGCGTGACAACTTAGCGGAAGCTTAGCAAAATACCTGTTACTATTATTTGATTAGCTCTAACTTTTACCTGTTGGGAGTATCCCATTTAAGTTACTCAACCACAGAGACAAAAACTGCGCTAATTAAGACGTAACCAGCTAAGAATGCGACTATAATAAGCATTTTAATGCTCCTTCTGCGAGTGCAGTAATAGTTTAAATTTACAACTATAGCTTAAGAATTGAGCAAGTAAGCGGCATCACCCAAAATGATGATTTTTTTGGCTAAATCTTTGTGATAAAAATCCCAAAGTAGTAGATAGTTAGAGGTATGGTTAATTAATTGGTGTGTAGCAAAAATTGTTCTACGATACATACCTAATCTTGGAAGACCATGATTTGTCCAGAATAACAAGCAACCCAAACTTCTCTGTTCTTCCCATCGTAAGTAATACCAATTGGACTAGCGCCTACTCTTACTGTTTGTAAAACTTTCATATCTTGGGTGCGAACTTTACTTACAGTATTGTTGCTGTAATTAACTACATAAAGCATTTGACCATCATCTGATAAAACCATGCTGCGAGGTGCTGAACCTGTGTAAACTCTAGAGAGGACTTTAGGTTTTGATAAGTCAATTTTGGCGATTCTCCCTTCACTATTTAAAGAAACGTAGAGATATCTTCCTGTCCGATCTAGATTTAAATGTCTTGGCGATCGCCCAATATTTCGCAACCAATTAACTGAGTAATTTTCTAAGTCTACTTGAGCAATATCCGAAGAACCCATGACAGCAATGTAGGCTTTTTGAGATCTGCGATCGACAACAATTCCTCGCGGATAAGCGCCAATTTTCACCCGTTTAATTTCTTGATTTTTTTCTGTATCAATAATACTTAAATCCCAACTACACCAATTACTTACTAATACAAAACGGTTATCAGGAGAAGTAGCGACGAACTTGGGAACTGAACCTACTTGAATCACTTTTTCTATTTGCAAATTTTCGGTGTTGATGCGATACAAGAAACTATTGTCTGTTCCTTGGGAGGGAGAACAGCGATCGCTTCCCGGATTATTAAACCCCGCACCATACATTTGATAATTAGAAACCCACGCATATTTACCATCATGGGAAAAACTAACTTCCACAGGTGCGCCGTTGTAATCACCTTTTAAATTTGGATAACCAAACTTTGCTAAATTTACGCGATCGGGAATAGTTTTCACTAATTTATGCTCTCGATTATACACCGTAATTGTGTGGCTGTACATCATATTTTGAGCAAAAAACAACCCATTTCCCGAATGTACAATTGATTTAGGAGTAATACGACCTGTAATTGTTCTTTTTAAATACATTGGCGCAGTGCGAGGTTTAGCTGGCGGCGCTTTTTCAACTGGTTTTTTCACTAGTTTAACCACTGGTTTGGGACTAGCTTTTGGTGTAGGTTTAGCAGTGACAATTGGCGTAGGTTGTGCTTGAGGAGTTGGCTTTTGCGTTGGTGTTAATTGTCGATTATCTAGTTGATTTTTGATGATAAAACCACTGAAAATTAATAAAATTCCTGTAACACCACTGACTAACCACAGCAAGGGAATTTTAAATTTTTGTTCTCTGGGAATTACGACTGTTTCCGGTGCTGGTTGAGTCTGAGTATCATTAGTTAAAACTGGTGCTGATACAATTACGGGATTTGGAGAAGATAATTCAAATTCCTCAGTCCAGTTGGCTGGGACTTTGTGAATTTGTTGTCCAATTACTCGCACAGATTTAAACGTTTTACATTCCAGTCCCTTCATCCCATTTTTGACAAAACCAACCCAGAACTCTCGCTCTAATGATTGGTGAGATAACAAGGTTACTTGTAGACAACTACCTTCAGAATTAACTATTGCTGTGATTGCTGCTGTCGATAAAGCTTGATTAATCAGGGTAGCAATAGCCTGGGTATCGCCTTGTTGTGCTTGAAATAAAATCTCTTGCAGACTTACTATTTGCTGGATCACAATTCACTGCCTCATATCACCGTAAAACTAACTATCTCTTAATTAGGTAATTTTCACAATTGATGAAACAGAGAAAGTCATTGACATACTCCCACCGTCAAGCTTCGCTGTGACGGGGGATTCTCCCAGAATCACTTCTTGAGATTACTGGCTCAACGAGACGACTTAAATCTTCAACATCTCTGTTAAAGACCCAGAGGCCGGACTCTCCCCAGTCGTTTGGGTCGGTTTCTGTTTGCCCAACAGTACCGAAGAGATATTCTCCCAAATATTTCAACCCTTTTTTAAGAATATTGATAGCCGCATTCCAATCACGATCTAAAACTGTTTGGCAGTGAGGGCATTGATGAGTTCTAGTACTTAAAGTCTTGTAGACTTTTGCCCCGCAAACCGAACAATCGATAGTTGTGAATTGTGGTGGTACAGCAATACAAGTTATCTTGTGAATTTTAGCGAAATAATTCACCCATTGCGTGAATTGATACCAAGAAGCATCACTGATGCTCTTAGCCAACTTGTGACTCTTCACTAAATTAGACACTTTTAAAGCCTCGTAGACCACCAAATCATTAGATTGGACTAACGCCAAAGCATCTTTAATTGCTCTGTCTTTACGTTGTCGAGAAACTTTCAAATGCAATTTAGCTACTTTCTGCCGTTGCTTGTGATAATTACTGGACTGTTTCTGCCCTTTGCGATGACGCTTAGATAGCCTTCTCTGGGCTTTCTTTAAACGCCTTTCTGACTTTCTCAGGAAGCGAGGATTTTCTACCGTGTTGCCGTTAGAGTCGGTATAAAACTCTTTCAAGCCTAAGTCTATTCCTACTACAGAGCCAGTGAATTCATGCTTCTCTTCTCTGTTGTAGTTGACGAGAAATTGGCAATAATATCCATCGGCTCTTTTTACTACTTTGACTCGCTTAATCTGTTGAGATGAGTAGTAGACTAAGGTTTTCTGGCTGCACCACAAGTCAAACGTTCCTGCCTTGAATCCATCAGTGAAAGTGATTTGCTTCCTGTGATCTGAAAGCGAGTATCCAGTAATCTTATATTCTACCGATCTACTATGCTTTTTAAATTTAGGAAATCCTTTCTTTCTGATTGATGAATCTCGACAGTTAGCATAGAACCGAGAAATGGCTTGCCATGCTCTATCTGCGCTTGACTGTCTTGCCTGAGAATTTAATTTGTTCACCCAAGGAGTTGTAGAGTCTTTTGCTAAAACAGCACAAAGCTTCTGCAAGTCGTTTCTTGTAGTCCCTTTGTTCTCCATCCAATATTTGACGCATTTGTTTCTAACAAATTGCGCTGTCCTGATGGCTTCATCAAGTTTTTGATATTGTTCTGGAGTGCCGTTCTTTAACTTGGCTTCTACAACTAACATGACTCCCTCGACCTTGGATTCATTGCCATTATAGCACAGTTTACCCGACAACTGTACAATTAAATCGTTGCTATTGCTACGCAACGCTACGCGAACGCCCCTGAGTTAGTTGGTTGGATGAATGCCCCCGTTAAGCTGCGCTGTAACGGGG
>JBAVZX010000311.1:0-2592 GCA_049589015.1 Phormidium sp.
ATGCACAAGTGGCTAACAGTTTAAATATCAGTGAAGTCACCTTACAAAGAAGTTTGGGAAATATTTATAAAGCTTTTAGCCAGAGTTGTCCCGATCTTAAATCCAACAAAAAGGGTAAATTCCAGACATTGCGAGACTGGCTAAAACGTGAACATGGGAATTATCAGGAACCGAGTAACCTGACAATCAACTGGCGCGAAATCTGCACCAAAGTATTAGCAACCCAACACCTGCGCCGCGAAGCAACAACACAACAATATGAATTAAAAATTTACGTTCCCTTGGGATTAATGGAACGTCCCAAAACACCAAACCCCAGAAGAAACGCCACAGGGGAAGACTCGCCACCGCAGAAAGAACCAGAACTGCAAATCGTCCAAACTTATAAAGATGATGCTTTTTTCCAGAAAGTTATTGCCGAAAAACACACCGAAAAACCCAAGAATATCGCCATTATTGGTGAACCGGGTGCAGGGAAAACTACCCTGTTAGGAGAACTAGCAGATAGATTATGTAGGGGCGGGTTTGTAGATAACCTTTGTCACCCACAAACAGCTGAAATAAACCCGCCCTTACCGTCACATACGCCTTACCAAACACAAACAACAAAGGGCGGGTTTTTAACAGATACCTCTTGTCATCCGCAAAAATCTGGGATAAACCCGCCCCTACATTCACATAACGAAAATTTTCCGATTTGTATTCGATTGGCAGATTTACGTTCTAGCACAATTGCCGATTATTTACTCAATAATTGGCTTTCAAAAGCATTGCAATTTATCGATTTTGATGCCGAAAATGTCACGCCAGAAATCAGAAAATCATTCAAGCAACTTTTCGCAGAGGGTAAGGTGTGGTTGCTGTTGGATGGGGTGGATGAAATGGCGGCGACTTCTCCTATCGAGGCGTTGGCGAGAATTCGGGAACAACTGACAGACTGGGTGGGTAAGGCGCGGGTGGTGCTAACTTGCCGTTTGAATGTTTGGGATGCGATGATTAGCAATCCGCTGACGGATTTTGATATTTACAAAACTTTGCCATTAGAACCCGATGATGTGGATAAGTTTATTCGCCAGTGGTTTGAGAAGGCGAGTCAGTATGAGAAACGGCGCAATTCTGGCAATGAAACTTTTTGGCGAGAACAGGGAAAACGCTTAACAATACAGTTAAAAGAACCGGGAAAAGAGCGAATCAAAGAACTGGTACGCAATCCCCTGCGGTTGTCTATGTTGTGTCAGTCTTGGTACGTACCCGAACAGCAATTGCCCGAAACGAAGGCGGCACTTTACGAGCAGTTTACCACTTATTTTTTTGAGTGGAAACAAGAGGAATTTGAGAAGAAGTATCAGCGGAAATTAAAAAAGACGAAGCAAAAAAAAATTAAAAAAGTTTTAGCAAAATTGGCTTTAGCGGCAATGGAAAGCGTTAATCGGTTTCGGATTGAGGAAGATTTTGCTATTGAGCAGATGAAGGAAAAGTGGTTTAATTTAGCGGATGAATTGGGATGGTTGGTTTTAGTTGACAGGGATACCCGCACGAAAAAGCCTGTTTATGCTTTCTTCCATCCGACGTTTCAGGAATATTTCGCCGCTTGTGCAATTGGGGATTGGCACTTTTTCTTACTTCACCAAATTCCTCCTGTTTCTTCTTGCAGTTACCGCATTTTTGAGAGGCAGTGGCGAGAGGTAATTTTGCTGTGGTTGGGGCGAAGGGAGATAGAAGCAAAGCAGAAAGAGGAATTTATTGATGCTTTGGTTAATTTTAGAGATGGATGTGGAGAATGGCGTGTGGTACACAAAGGCTATTTACGAAGCGAAGACAACTTATTAGTAGATAAAGCTTGTTATGAATATCGAGCCTATTTTTTAGCCGCTGCTGCAATTACCGAGTTTCAGAATTATTCCCAAATAGATAAAGTAATAGAGCAAATTGTTAAGTGGGGCTTTGGTTATTTCGATTCAGAAAAACAAGAGTGGGTAGAATTTTCTTATGCGATTAGCAATGCAGCTAGGGAAACATTGCAACAGACGCAGCGCCTAAAAGCGATCAATACTTTGGAACAACTGCTCAAATTACCCCATATTTCTGATGACACCCGTTGGCTAGTGGCAGAAAGCTTAGGGAACATTGACCCAGGCAATCAAAAAGCGGTCAATGCTTTAGTGCAATTGCTGAGTTCTCCAAAACTTGATGGTGAGCCCAGAGAGAAAGTCAAAGAAGTGGCAAAAAGTTTAGGGAAAATTGGTCAAGGCAATCAAGAAGCGATCGATGCTTTGGTGCAACTGTTCAATTCATACCATCTTCGTTTTTTTTCCGCCCTTCGAGAAGTGGCAGTAAGCTTACGGGCAATTGCAATTGGTAATCAAAAAGCGATCGATGCTTTAGTGCAACTGCTCAGTTCTCCGCAACTTTCTGATGATACCTGTAGCCAAGTGGCAGAAAGCTTATGGAGCATTGATCCAGGCAATCAAAAAGCGATCGATGCTTTGGTGCAACTGCTCAAATCTGACCAACTTGATGATTACAACCGTAAACTAGAGGCAGTAAAAAGCTTAGGGAAGATTGGTCAAGGCAATCAAAAAGCGATCGATG
>JBAVZX010000312.1:0-2764 GCA_049589015.1 Phormidium sp.
CAGCAAACTTAGAGATTTTAATTGTTCTACAATTTCTATGGTTTTGGCAGACATAGCTACCTCCTCTAAACGATAAATAAATTTGGTAAATTAACACTTCGCACAAGTTGAAAAAGCCGTTTGTTCACACACAGGATTTGAACCTGTATATCTTGAATTTAGAGTCAAGCGCCTTTTCCATTTGGCTAGTATGTAAGCTTTTTCGGTTAGGGTGCGAAGTGCTAATTTTGTTTAGTCATAAAAGCTTAATTTAATTAGGTTTGTTGTAGCGACTTTAGTCGTACATTCCTAGATAGAAGGACTGAAGTCCTCACAACGAACCAGTTTTGAATAAATCACTTCGCGCAAGTCAAGAAAGCTGTTTGGTTATACGTAGGATTTGAACCTACTACCAATCGGTTAAACGCCGATCGCTCTACCAATGAGCTAGTATGTAAGCTTTCTAATTCAGGGCGCGAAGTGTTTGTCCTCCAACTAGTAAGAAATAATGTTGTTCCGCACAAGTTAAAAAAGCTAGTCACTAGCAGTTCTACTATTTGAACTACGGCTCCAAGAAATAGACAAAAGCTAGGTAGAGACGTTTCATGAAACGTCTCTACTGAGATCTTGCACCTGCGCTTTTAGCCCGCCCGGAAATCAATTTCCGGGCTAATAGCTCAAGTCCATTAAAATGGACTGAAAACTTTGTATTTAGTCCTCTAAAGAGGACTTTAACTATTAGCCTGGGACTTGAGTCACAGGCGGATTTTTGGACTGGTGCAAGAGATCAGTCTACTTCTTTTGTCTTTGTCTTTCTCCTTTTCATTTCCGAAAGTGGAGCCGATAGGATTTGCACCTATAACTTGCCGCTTATCAGGCGATTTGTGTGTAAGCTTTTTGGGTTAGGGTGCGGAACAATTGACTTTGGATTTGCGATTTTGTTAACCGTAAACGGCTTCTGGACGGATAATTAAGTCGCCGCTTGGTCGTCTGTCAATTACGTAGTATTGTAAGCGATCGCGTCCTACATCAAAATGCTGTGCTAAACGTTCTTTAATCGCTGTATCATTCATCCCTGCTGTAACATTTAGCTGCCTTTCGGTTAAATCGTAGGAACGTCCTTCAAAGCGAATGTGTACCATTTTAGCACCTCCTTTTTTTATTTAGATTCAAGATTTGAGCCAAGATTTTTCATAAAGGAGGGCTTTTAAAAAGCTCATAAAATTTACCAAAAACAACGCCGTTCTAAATGATAATCTTGCTGAATTCTCTGGGTTGATTCGTTGATTTTAATTTGTCTGAGATGTTCAGAATGTTGGGAGTTTAATTCTGTTTCAGAGGGGTTGGAAGTCAACTTTTTCTGCTCAATTTTTGAGTCAGATTTGGTAGATTGCTTCCCAAATAACTTGGTATAAAGTATCAACATGATAGAGCATCCCTAAGTTAAGGTTTCTCAATTTTGTCTGAGAATAATTACCTAATTAAGTATTCAGTTTTCAAGGTGCAGATTTCGTAAGTTAGAGAAAGAAAAATCTTTCCTCAACTCACCATGTTTTTATACTACAGATATACTACAGGAAGTGTCAAGGGGTAAAACAAACTTTTTTTGGTGGGGTGGGAAAATGAAACCTAAATCTCTTTGTAGTACGATACGTTGGTATGGAGTTTGCGGAAACCAACTGACTCATAAAGTAGTCTCGCGCCGTTGGGATTATCGTAATCTACACCGATTTTGGCGATTTTCATTCCCGCAGCAAGTAACTTTTGCATTCCGCTAAGTAACATTGCTTTCCCAAGTCCTAAGCGACGAAAACCGCGCCTAGTTCCGAGAACACCTACCCAACCTTCTTGACGACCGCTGCGTTTGTTATCTTCGGGATAAATGCCACAGTAACAGTAGGAGGCGAAGGTGCCATCGGGAGCGATCGCAACTAAGTCCAACTCCGGTCTATAATCTGGATCTGTGCTCCAATGTTTGAATTCTTCCACTGTAAAATCGTGATGATTCCAGTGATCGATAAACGATTGGTTGTGCATTTCTACCCAAGCTTCTGCGTCTTGTTCAGCTATTACCGAACGCACTGTAAAACCTGCGGGAAATTGAGGTTCTGCAAGTGGTTCTTCAAGACTGCGTTGCATTGTGAGAAAGTAGCGATCGGCTGCGAATCCATTTTGTTGTAGTATGGCAATGCGATCGATTTGCTCTTCCCGACTACCACAACGCAATTTAACAGAATTAACACCCTGTTCTTTTGCTAGTTCCCGGAGACGTTCTTCTCCCCAATTGATAATTTCCCGTTCTAAAGTTCCCCCACGCACATGAGGGTGAACGTTAAACCCAAGTCTACCATCGGTTAATTCTCCAACTGGGGGATGCCACAATTGAGCAAATCCAATTAATTTACCTGTGTCATCTTCCCAAAGTTGTAAATCCCGTTGTTTATCAAAAGATGGTGCATTAAAATCGCGTTCCAGTTCTGCAACTGTTGTCCATTGTTCGAGTTGATCTACTGCTTCGCAAGCTTCTAGGAGATTGGCGATCGCTTCTAAATCTGTTTCGCCCCGGTAAGAACGTTTTGTCAGAGTTAACATAAGGTTTGTAATTCAGATATACTTCAATATACTACCTAATGTAGTATAAAGTAGCATCGGGTTAACTCACCCGATCGGGTGATATCAAATCCCTGTTAGTTATTATTGGGCGATTGAAATCGCGGCTACACAAACAAGGGGCGATTGAAATCGCGGCTACACAAACAAAGTCCGCCTACGCGGACTAAAGAAT
>JBAVZX010000313.1:0-4613 GCA_049589015.1 Phormidium sp.
AAATGGCGCTGCACGCGCTGGATGTTTTGGAGGGGGCGAGGATAGTTGAGAGTATACCAGAAGCGTTGGTTGGTGCCACCAGAGCGATCGCCACATCTGCCCGTTCCCGTCACTTATCCGTCACACCAGAAAACCCCCGCACCGCCTTACCTTGGTTATTCGGCGCAGACTCATCGGCCTTAATTTTTGGCCCAGAAGACAAAGGTTTAGCCAACGAAGACTTAAAATATGCTCAGCGATTTGTGCAAATTCCTTCTAGTCCAGCCTATCCTTCATTAAATTTGGCGCAAGCGGTAGCAGTTTGCTGTTACGAGCTTTACCAAAACTGTTTAGAAAACCAAGAAGTAGCAGAGGTAGAGTTAGAAGAAAAAACAAAGGAAAACATAGCCGCCCCGATAGATGCTTTAGAACACTACTATCAACAATTAGAATCTTTACTGTTAAAAATTGGCTATCTTTACCCCCACACCGCTGAAAGTCGCATGACAAAATTCCGCCTATTATTTAACCGCGCCCAACCTTCTGCCAACGAAGTAGCAATGCTCAAAGGCATGATCAGCCAAATGGAATGGGCTTTAGGGCAGGGGGGCAAGAAAAGTCTGTAGGGGCAGCTGTTCTTAGCTTTCCTCTGAGGGAAGTTAAACAATCGGTAATTATTGTTATCGACAAGAGGCAAATTTGGTGTAAATTTCCTTTGTATTGATTTTCAGCAGCATCATTCCCAAACAAAATATATAGTGGGAGCGATCGCCTGCATTTCTTGTTCTTGGTGGAATACTTTAAGAGGTGTCATTAGTGGCAGCGTTCGATAAAAGCCCTAAGCGCCGCCAACGGCGACAGCAAACAAAACAACAGCAAGCACCACAACGGCAACAACAGTTAGCCAAGACACCAAGCAAGCGGTCTGGGTCATCTGGTGCTAGACAAATGCAGGAAAGCCAATCGCCAAGGGAACTGCGGCCAAATCAACCAAGGCAAAGGTCTACTCCTGCCAAGAGTGGGAACTGGTGGGAGAAACTATTTGGGCAAAAAACCAAACCGCCAGCGAGAAGAGTTCCGAAGGGTCGCGCAAATTTAGAGGCAGTGACTACGCCTGCTAACTATAGGCAAGTTACGGAGTTAAGACCTAGAAATAACGATAATCTTAACCAGTGGCGAGAGCGAAATTTAGAGATTGTCAAGCCTGTGGGTAGACAGCCTCCAGTCTCCCGCAATGGTCGTTATGAGTTTCGGGAAAATGGTTACAAGTCCACACCGCGTACCATTTCATCTCCCAACCGTAGCAAACCCCCTGCCCAAAAGGAATTTCTTTCACCTTTGGTGTATGGTACAAGGTTGCTAATTTTGGGAATTGGGTTAGGTGTGTTTGTCGGTACGCTGTTGTCAATTTTAGACCCAGCAACGCGCCAACCATCTGGGGCTACTTCCACAATACAAACTTCGCCCACTACTAGTGCAGTAACTATTCCAGCTGCCCCGGAAGTCCGAGAAAGTCCTGTACCTAGTACCACCACAACTTTTAACCTCACCCAAGAAATTGCGCCTTTAAAAACGCAGATTGCTGCTGTATCTTCGGAAAATTCCTTATTCACGCCTGGGGTGTTTGTGATTGATTTAGAATCTGGTAGCTATGTAGATGTGAATGGGAATAATGTGATTGCGGTGGCCAGTACAATTAAAGTGCCAATTTTGATTGCTTTTCTGCAAGATGTGGAAGCAGGGAAAATTCAATGGGATGAAAAATTGACTCTAAAACCGGAGTTTCGCGCTTCTGGTAGTGGTAATATGCAGCATCGGAAACCGGGAACTGAATTCACAGCTGAGGATGTGGTGAAGCGGATGATTACCATTAGCGACAATACGGCTACTAATATGGTGATCGATCGCTTGGGTGGAATGGAAGCTTTAAATCGGCGGTTTCAAGAGTGGGGGTTAACTACAACTGCACTGCGTAACCCATTACCAGATACGAAAGGGACGAATACTAGTAGTCCTAGAGAGTTGGCGGTGGTGATGGCGCGAGTGATGCGGGGTGAGTTGTTGTCTGCGGAAAAGCGCGATCGCATGATCGACATTATGCAACAAACAGAAAACAACAACCTCTTGCCTAAAGGAATTGGTGAAGGAGCGAAAATCGCTCATAAAACTGGTAACATCGGTTCAATGTTGGCTGATGTGGGAATGGTCTATTTGCCCTCTGGTAAGCAATATATAATTGCTGTCATGGTACAACGTCCGCGCCGAGATGTCCGTGCCCAAAAAATTATTCAACAAATTTCTAGCACTACTTATCAGTACTTTAACCAAAGTCCACAAACTCCTTCAACCGATACCCAAGTACCCGATCCCAATCAACCTAGTATTCAACCACAAACACCTTTACCTACGACGGCGAATTGGAGGAGTAGCCTAAAAACGCAGGAAAGCGGAGCAAAACGGCTTAATTAGTTCACTTTCAAAGACTCTAAACAAACAATAATTATGCCAGCAACAATTGCCTTAATTGCTCATGATGCGAAGAAAGACGATCTTGTTAACTTTGCTAGAAAATACGCACCTTTGCTAGGGCGTTATAAATTAATTGCCACCAGGAATACAGGAGAACGCATTGCCGCAGAAATCGGGTTGAGTGTAGAAAAATTCGCTCCTGGTAGTATGGGCGGAGATGTGCAAATTGCCGCCGAAGTGGTTACAGGTAATATTATTGCCGTGATCTTTTTAGTGGAGTCTTTTTATGTCCAACCTTATGAACCGAATGTGCAAACAATTTTACAAGTTTGTCAAGTGCATAATGTTGCCATAGCTACTAATTTATCAACTGCCGAGGCGATCGCAGCTTCCCTAGCCAAAACCTTAGTCGCGCATTTAATCTTTAATCCCGTCGCAGGTCAAGGTAACGCCGAACAAGAGTTAACATTAATTCGGGAATTATTAGAACCATATTTACATTTACAAATTCACTTTACCCAACCAGAAATTGATCCGGCGACTTTAGCTACAGAAGCGATCGCCAACCAAGCCGATATAATTATTGCCTCCGGTGGAGATGGCACAGTTTCCGCCATTGCCGGAGCCTTAATTGGTAGTGGCATTCCATTAGGAATTATTCCCAGAGGAACCGCCAACGCCTTTGCCGTTTCTTTAGGAATTCCTAGATTATTACCAATTAGAAATGCCTGTCAAATAATTTTAGCCAACAACACTCGCACAGTAGATGCTGCTAAATGTAATGGCTTACCAATGATTTTATTAGCAGGCATAGGTTACGAAGCCGCAACTGTAGAAAGAGCTAGTCGAGAATTAAAAGATCGTTGGGGTGCGATGGCATACTTAATGGCAGGTTGGCAACTACTTGATGAATCAGTTTTATTTGATACAGAAATCGAAGATCAAGAAGGAAAAACTTATACTTTTCAAGCAACAGCAATTACAATTGCCAATGCTGCACCACCAACTTCCGTATTAGCTCAAGGTGCAGGACAAGTAATCTTTGATGATGGACTGTTAGATGTCACCATTGCCACAGCCGAAAACAAATTAGAAGCAGCTTCTGCCATGTTAAGAATGTTTGGCGCAGCAATTACCAAAACTGAATTTGAACACAAAAACGTCTTTCATGGACGAGCTAAGTCGCTGAAATTAACCACAAATCCACCGCAAAAAGTAGTATTAGATGGAGAAATTATTGGGACAACACCCATTGAAGTTGAATGTATACCTGGTGGATTAACAGTATTAGCTCCCAAAGCTTGACACCCAAACCTCAAACTCATATAAAATTCCTATCTTTACCATTTATACTAATCAGATCGCTAATTCTCTAGTGCATCTGTATTAGAGTAACCAAAAACCTGAGAAATTCTTTAAGATTACCGATGCCGCCCAAATAACTTGTATAATTCAATGCTGTTAATTGGGCTTAGTTACAAATTTAATCAAAAATAATCATGACAAAACTTCATATTGCAGCTACCAATAGAAAAAAAGCTAATATATCATTCCCAATGCAACTGATAGGTGCAGTCTTACTAGTTTCCCTAACAAGTACAGCCTGTAACCAAAAGAAACAACCCACCGCCACAGCAGGAGCGCCGCCACCAGCGATTCCCGTAAAATTGCTGAAAATAGAGCCTACCAAGATCCAAGACATCAATCAATACCAAGGGCAACTGCAAGCAGTAAAAAGAGTAGCATTAGCACCGCAAACCAGCGGTCGCATTCAACAGATAAATGTCACCCAAGGACAAAGCGTTAAAACTGGGACACAAATAATGCTATTAAGTCCCGAAAGAAGTCAAGCAGATGTGCAAGCAGCCCAAGCCCAAGTCCAAGCACAACAGAGCAATTTAGCAAACGCCCAAGCCCAAGTTACAGGGCAACAAAGCAGTTTAGCAAATGCCCAAGCCCAAGTCAAAGCACAAGAAAGCAATTTGGCAAATGCCCAAGCCAGAGTTTCCGCCGCCCAAGCAGATGTAGCCCGCCAACAAGCACAGATACAAGCTGCCCAAGCCGAAATTCAAGCCAGACAAGGCGAGTTGCGACTAGCGCAGGTAAATTACGATCGCGCCAGATCCCTAGTCAGTCAAGGAGCATTACCTAGACAAGAGCTAGAC
>JBAVZX010000314.1:0-3815 GCA_049589015.1 Phormidium sp.
AGAATCAACCATTACCATTAGGAATACCCGGAGAATTGTGCATTGCTGGAGTTGGATTAGCTAGAGGTTATTTAAATCGTCCTGATTTAACAGAAGAAAAGTTTATTAAAGTGAACTTATGCGGTCAAATTGAGCGAATTTACAAAACCGGAGATTTAGCCCGCTATTTACCAGATGGTAACATCGAATACCTGGGACGGCTCGACCACCAAGTAAAAATTCGGGGTTTCCGCATTGAATTAGGTGAAATCGAAGCCGTATTGCGTCAACACCCCTTAGTACAAGAGAGCGTAGTCATCGCCAGAGTTGACAGCCCAGGAGATAAACGATTAGTCGCTTACTTAGTACCAGGACTGACAGGTTCAGCCTTAGTCGAGCAGGTACAGCAATGGCAAAATGAGCACATCAGTGATTGGCAAGCTCTCTACGAACAATCCTATAGCCAAGCGCAAACCACCATTGATGACCCCACCTTTAATATTTCTGGTTGGAGTAGTTACACCAAACAGCCAATCCCAGCTGCCGAAATGCGGGTATGGGTGGAAAGTACGGTCAACCGAATCCTATCCCTGGCACCACAAAGGGTCTTAGAAATTGGTTGTGGTACTGGGTTACTGTTGTATCGAGTGGCACAAACCGCTAAAGAATATTGGGGAACCGATTATTCTCAAACAGCGATCGCATACGTTGACCAAGTATGTCGCACAGTGGCAGGTTTAGAAAACGTCCAGTTACGACAGCAAATAGCTGATAACTTTGTCGGTATCCCCAAAGCCAAATTCGACACTGTAATTCTCAATTCCATAATCCAGTATTTCCCTAGTGTAGATTACTTGTTGCAAGTTCTCTCTGGTGCGATCGAAGCAATGGATTCAACAGGAGCAATCTTTGTCGGGGATGTCCGCAGTTTGCCTTTACTCGCACCATATCATGCTGCTGTGCAATTAGCCCAAGCTGCGGAAGACAGAAGTATTGAGTTCTTGCAACAACAGGTACATCAGAGTATCGCCGCTGAAGAAGAATTAGTCATTCACCCCAGTTTCTTCATCGCCTTAAGACAACGCTTCCCGCAAATTACTTGGGTGGAAATTGTCCCTAAACGGGGATATGCACAAAACGAATTAACCCAATTCCGCTATGATGTGACTCTGCACATCGGTACTCCAGTCCAGACTAAGACAGTTTCTTGGTTAAACTGGCAACTAGACCAACTTTCTTTTTCACAAATTGAACATCAATTACAACAGGAACAACCAGAAATCTTAGGCATCAGACGAGTCCCAAATCAGAGAGTGCAGCAGGCTTTACAAATTTGGCAAAGGGTGGAAAATTCTCCTGATGTGCAAACAGTAGGCCAACTACGGCAGTTGTTAGCCCAATCATCAATCGATGGCATCAATCCCGAAGCTTGTTGGGATTTGGGTGAACAATTGGGCTATTGTGTAGACATTAGTTGGTGGGAAAGTAGTTTAGATGGTGCTTTCGATGTGGTTTTCTCTCGTCGCAATTCTATTTCTGCCTCTGATACTCAGATGATTGCTTTTTGGGAAACGGAGCCAATCAAGGCACAATTCTGGAGTGACTATACCAACAACCCGTTACAAGGCAAGTTAGTTCAAAAGCTGATCCCACAAGTGCGCGAATTTAGCCAAGAAAAGCTACCTCATTACATGGTGCCTTCGGCTTTTGTGTTGCTCAACTCCCTGCCTTTGACACCTAATGGTAAGGTCGATCGTCGTGCCTTGAAAGCACCGGATGCTGTCAATAGAAATCTTGCCACTAATTTTGTTTCTCCACGCAACTCAACCGAAGCCCAACTGGTGCAAATCTGGAGTGAAGTTCTCGGCATTGAACGCATTGGCGTTTATGATAACTTTTTTGAGATTGGAGGACATTCTCTATTAGCGACTCAAGTCATATCACGAATCAACGCAAGTCTTAGTCTTCAACTATCAGTACAAAATCTGTTTGAACTTCCCACTGTGGAAGGAATAGCATCCTATATCGAAGTTATCAATTGGGCAGCCGAAGAACTGCCAAGTACAGAAATCAGCAGCGAAATTGGGGAGCTTTAAGCAATGAGTAAAAACACTTTTGAATTTATCAGTCAACTAAGAAAATTAAATATTAACCTGGAAACGGATGGCAAAAATTTACGCTACCACGCGCCTGAAGGAGCCTTAACTCCAAATTTGCGCCAGGAAATAATTCAACGCAAGACAGAAATCATTTCTTTATTGCAAAAAGCGAAGCAACTTAAAGCTGTTGAAGCCCTCTCGATTGTGCCGATCGCACGGGATGGTAAGCTACCATTATCTTTTGCTCAACAACGGCTTTGGTTTCTGCACCAACTCTCTCCTGATAGCCAGTCCTACAATATGCTGCAAGCTTTGCGGCTAGAGGGTTTACTGAATTTAGCTGCACTAGAAAAAAGCTTGAATGAACTGATCGATCGCCATGAAATTTTCCGAACTACCTTTCCTGCCGTAGATGGAATACCGATTCAGTCGATCGCTCCTCCTACTGCTTTCACTTTACCAGTTTGTCATTTGCAAGAGTTCTCAAAACCGGAACAAACTGCTCAAATTTACCAAATAGCAAGATCTCAGGCATCTAAACCCTTCGATCTGGCTGTGGAACCAGCAACACAATTCACTTTACTCCAACTTAGTCAAGAAGAGTATGTGTTGTTGTTGAAGATGCACCACATTATCTATGATGGTTGGTCTTTGAGTGTTTTCTTTCGAGAATTATCACAGCTATATGAAGCTTTCAGCCAAGGATTGCCCTCGCCGCTGGCTGAACTACCCATTCAGTATGCTGATTTTGCGGTCTGGCAACGTCAGTGGTTGACTGGAGAAGTTCTGGAACGGCAACTCAATTATTGGCAACAACAGTTAGCTGGTGTGCCTTTGGTATTAGAATTACCTAGCGATCGCTCCCGTCCTCCAGTTCAAAGCTTTCAAGGTGGAGTTGAAAATTTACACATCGATCGCGATCTCACCCAACGCTTAAAACAACTAAGCAAAGAGTCAGATGCAACTTTGTTTATGACTCTATTGGCAGCATTTTTGGTCTTAATTTCGCGTTATAGTGGTCAGTTAGATATTTTAGTGGGAAGTGCGATCGCTAACCGGAACATTCCGGCGATCGAACAACTAATCGGTTTTTTTACTAACACTCTGGCATTAAGGGGCGATCTTTCTGGAAATCCCACCTTTCAAGACTTCTTAGCACAAGTGCGGCAAACTACCTTGTCAGCTTATGCCCACCAAGATCTACCCTTTGAAATGTTAGTGGAAAAGTTACAACCAGAACGCGATTTGAGTCGCAATCCTCTGGTACAAGTAATATTTGCACTCCAGAATACGCCCCTTTTAGAAACTAGTTTGTCCGGTTTAAAGATTCAGAATTTTCCCTTGTCAACTGATGTCAAAGTGAGGTTTGACTTGGAAGTGGACTTTCGGGAAGTTCCAGAGGGTCTAGAGGGCATTTGGTGTTACAGCACGGACTTGTTTGATAGCAACACCATTGAGCGCATGACAGGGCACTTTCTGACTTTACTCAAAGCTATTGTCGAAAATCCCAGCCAACCAGTCTCTCAATTACCAATTTTAACCGCAGCCGAACAACAGCAGTTATTAGTGGAGTGGAATAATACACAAACAGATTATCCAGTTGATAAGTGTATTCATCAGTTATTTGAAGAACAGGTAGAAAAAACACCAGATGCAGTAGCACTAGTATTTGAAAATCAACAATTAACTTATGCTCAATTGAACATTCGCGCCAATCAATTAGCACATTATTTACGT
>JBAVZX010000315.1:0-8706 GCA_049589015.1 Phormidium sp.
TGCGGATAAATTTTACTTTTGCAAGAAGTCTTTTTGCTTACCTACCGAATTTCTGTTTAATCCGAGATACTAAAATATCTACTTCTGGTAGTTTCAATTTCGTGGCGAAGAAGGCAAAAACGGCTAAACCAACTAATGTAGCAATAGTCAATTCTAAGAGTTGAATTAACAAGTTTTGGTTGGGAATAAATCTTTGAAAACCCCAACTTACACCCCAAGAAATTACGCCAGTAAAGACGCTAGCGCCAGCTAAAGCGCCGATTTTTAATGACCATTGTTTCATGGGTAAACCATTGAGTTTTTGATGCAATTTCCAGGTGAGAAAGATCATGGAAGTAATGTTAACTCCCATTGTGGCTAATACTAATCCAGGTGCGCCAAAAGGCTTAATAAAAATGAAATCTAACAGAGCATTCAAGAAGATATTAAAGATGCTAATTCTAAAGGGTGTATCTGCATCTCCCAAGGCGTAAAATACTCGGACTAAGACATCTCGACCTAAGTAGAAAAACATTCCCATGCCGTAAACAACTAATAGGGATGCTACTAGTTGAGAGGCTTGTTTATCGAATGCGCCTCTTTGATAAACTACTTGGACAATTGGCATGGCTAGGGCAACCATGATTGCCCCTAATGGTAACATTGTTAAGGCGGTTAGAATTAATGCTTGACGAATTCTTTGTTTTAATTCTGACCAATCTTTAGGGTCAGCAAGTCGGGAAAAGATGGGGAGAAAGGGAACTAATAAAACGTTGGAAATAATGCCTAATGGAGTTTGCACTAATAGTCCGGCATAGCTTAAGCTAGCGGCAGCTTGGGGGATGAAAGAAGCGAAGAATAAATCGGTGTAAACGTTAATATGTAACATCCCGGAAGAAAAGGTGGCGGGTGCCATAATTCTCAGCACTTCTTTGACTCCAGAATTGTGAAAGTCAAAGCGCAAACGTAAGGTTCCTAAACCCGATCGCCATTGAGCAATTATCTGCACTAACCATTGTAAAATTGCTCCAGCTAATGTGCCGATCGCTAACACTTGTCCACCTAACATCGCATATTCATTGGTGGTAATTTTGCCACCTAAACTGATAGCTAAACCTGCTAATCCTCCGATGACTGTAATGCTAGAAAATAGCGGACTAATTGAGGGCAACCAATACTGATCGGCGGAATTTAATGTGGCAAATCCAATCCCAATTAAACCCGCAAATAATGCCATCGGTGCCATAATTTGTAGTTGTTGAATGGCGATCGCTTTGGTAAGTGCGAGTGTTTGTATTTGTGCTGAAGTAATGCCTTGAGTTTGATTTAATCCGGGTGCGACTAAATCCATTAACGGTTCAGCAAAAATAATTAAAGCGATCGTAACTAGTAATAAAATTCCACTGACAAAAGTCGTAATTGTTTCTACAATAGGGGCAGCCTCTTCTTTTTGCCGTTTCGCTAGTACGCTAACTAAAGCACTGTGAAATGGCCCGTTGATGCCACCTAGCAATACTAATAAAAAACCAGGGAGAATGTAGGCATAGCTGTAAGCATTGGCAGCTGCGCCAACTCCGAAGGCAGCGGCGATCGCTTGCTGACGCACTAATCCAAAGATTTTACTGATCAGGGTCGCTACAGCTACGATTCCAGCAATGTTAACTAATGTTCGAGAGGGTTTTTTGATTCCAGACACAAACTCTTAAGAATTACTAAACGTCCCTTACTTATTCAATCGTGAACTGGCGATTACGAAAAGTATGTCAACGGATTATTTTTATTCTCAGTTACCCGCTTTAGCAGATTTTTTGGAAATTACTGATTCTAGCAATTATGTTTCTGTACCTCCTGACTGGCAAGTTATCGTTACAGATATAGTGGGTTCTACGAAAGCGATCGAGTCCGGTCGTTACAAG
Organism: Phormidium sp.; assembly: GCA_049589015.1. Taxonomy (GTDB): domain Bacteria; phylum Cyanobacteriota; class Cyanobacteriia; order Cyanobacteriales; family Aerosakkonemataceae; genus Floridanema. The sequence continues at coordinate 1,896 of JBAVZX010000315.1, forward strand.
GAAGTTAATTTAATTGGTGCTTGTTCAATTGTCGCGATTTTAAATATTGCCAAAAATTTTGAAGTGCCTTTTGTATTCGGTGGAGATGGTGCTTCCCTGTTAATTCCGCCTTCTCTTTTACTCGAAACTAAACAAGCTTTGTTAGCTACTAAGTTTTTAGCGAAGCAGGAATTTAAGTTGGATTTAAGAGTGGGAATTGTTCCGGTATCGGTAGTTAATCAAAATGGTTACGATATCAAAATTGCTAAGTTAAGAATTTCAGAACATTATCATCAAGCAGTTTTTAATAGTTCTGGTTTAACTCATGCTACAGATTTAGTTAAAAACCCTGATTATGCTGATATCTATTTGATTAAAGATACAAAAGAACAGCCAAAAGCAGATTTTTCTGGGTTAGAATGTCGTTGGCAAGATATTCCTAGTCAGCGGGGTGAAATCGTCAGTATTTTGGTATTAGCAACAACTAATGAAGAGAGAAAATATAATTATATTTACAGGGAATTTTTAAATAAATTTAGCGAAATTTATGGAAAAGAGATAGATTTCCATCCCATTCCCATTGCCAATTTGAAACTGACTTTTGATGAAAGAAAACTGATGCTGGAAACCAAAGTGCGATCGCCAGTAGGTAATTGGTTACAACAGCAATGGTATTTATCCAAAATTAAACTAGAAAACTCTTTAGGAGCAATTTTTATGAATTTTAAACTAAAAGTTAGTGACATGGATTGGGGAGAATATAAAAATCTTTTCTTAGATTCTACAGATTATAAAAAGTTTGATGATATACTGCGTATGGTTATTGCTGGTAACTCAGAACAAAGGCAGCAATTAACTAACTATTTAGAAACTCAGTATCAGCAAGGAAAGTTAGTTTATGGACTACATAATTCCGATCGCGCCATAGTTACCTGTCTAGTCTTTGAACGCAATGGTCGCCAAGTACACTTTGTCGATGGTGCAGATGGCGGTTACACCTTAGCAGCTAAGGCAATGAAAAAAAGAATGCAATCTCTAAAATTACAATAAATCAGCATGAATTCTAATTTTATTTATCAGTATCCTCCTCTTTTGTCGGGTATTTTAATTAAACGGTATAAACGATTTTTGGCTGATATAGAGTTAGATACAGGCGAATTAATTACAGCACATTGTCCTAATACAGGGCCAATGACCGGGGTTTCTACTCCTGGTAGTTTGGTACAAGTTTCTCATAATCCCAGTCCGACCAGAAAACTGGCTTATACTTGGGAAATGATTCAAGTTTCTGACAATGAACCGACTTGGGTAGGAATTAATACAAACTTGCCTAACCGAGTTGTTAAACTCGGTTTAGAAGCCGGAATTTTCCCGGAATTAAGTGATTATAAACAGATTAAACCAGAAGTAGTTTATGGGCGAGATAAAAAAAGTCGCATTGACTTTTTATTATCAGGAAGCGAAACAAATGTGCCTGTTTATGTGGAAGTAAAAAATACCACTTGGTCGCAAGGTAGGTTAGCAGTATTCCCGGATACCGTCACCACCAGAGGGCAAAAACATTTACAAGAATTAATCTCAATTTTACCGACAGGAAGGGCAGTAATGCTTTATTTTATTAATAGGGGCGACTGCGACAGTTTTGCCCCCGGAGATCTCGTTGATCCGGTTTATGGGAAAATGTTAAGAGAAGCAGTAGCGCAAGGTGTGGAGGTTTTAGCTTATCGCTTTGAAACTAAACCTGAAGGAATTTGCTACTTGGGAAACGCAAAGTTTATACCATCTATGCCAGGATCGAGTGTAAATTCAACTAATTTTCATCGTGAAATTTAGGTACTTCTTATGAAGTGGTGGAAACGCCAAGGCATCTTTTTCAAAGAGGATTTAACGGTTAAAAGCGAGATCACTGTTCTTAACCAGGTATTATCATGGTTTGATGAATTATATTTTCGTAATCAATCAAAGCTTTCTTGGTTAGGAAATAAACGCGATCGCCAATACATACCTTTTGATGAGATAAAATTAGCCCTTGATGAAGGTTTTACCAATGCGGTACGCCACGCCCACAAAGAATTACCAAAAGAAACTCCGATCGAAATTCAATTTACGATTTGGGACGATCGCCTAGAAATTAGAATTTGGGACTGGGGTAAACCTTTCGATCCAAATAGCTTACCAGAACCAGAACCAGGTACACTGCAAGAAGGTGGTTTTGGGTGGGCTTTAATTCGCCGTTTGACCGATCGCGTATCTTACGATCGAGGCGAAGACGGGCGAAATTGTCTGTTACTTGTGAAGTGCAAGCATTAATTTTCACCTAAAAGTATGATTACTTGATATAATAAAAGATCGTGCAATAAACAAACAGATGATTAATAATTCAGCCATTCAATTTAAATATAATGCACTTTACAAACCCAATCAGTTAATTTGTGGCACAGGACAAACCGCAATAGTTACCGGATGGAGTGTCAGACAAACCATTGCGAAACATTTATTACCTGATAATTACGCAGTCATTGGTAATTTATACAGTCCAACCAGGGGCATTTCCTTTTTAATTCGCAATTTATTAGCTAATCCTTATGTTAGAAGATTAGTAATTTTAAACGCCACCAAAGAAGATAAAAACGCTGGTGGTTGTCAATGTTTATTAGACTTTTTTACTCATGGTTTTACCGACGGAAAAAGCGACACTGGGCGAAATTGTTGGGTAATTAAATCTCCAATTACAGGTTACATTGACAGCGAAATTTTCGCCACAGCTTTAGAAGTATTGCGACAAACTATTGAAGTTCAAGAAGCAAAATCAATCAGCGAAGCAGTAGATTTAGTCAACTCCTATTCAACAAAAGAAACTTTAGAACCTTGGGGAGAACCCTTAATTTTTCCCGAAGTAGAAGTTACCCCAACCGTATTACCTGGACATCGTTACGGACATCGCATCGAAGGCAAAACAATAGCCGAAACTTGGGTAAAAATCATCCACCGAATTAAGACAACCGGAACAATTAGACCTACAGGTTACGATGGCAAATGGCAAGAGTTAATTGACTTAATGGCAGTCGTTACCGACGAACCAGAAAATTTCTATTTCCCCGAACCTAATTATTTACCAATTGATAGAAGTTTCCTCGAAGAATACATTTGTCAAATATTAGATGACTCACCTTATAGGGAAGGAGTTAAATATACTTATGGGCAGCGTTTAAGGTCTTGGTTCGGCAAAGATCAAGTTGAACAAGTAATTAATAAATTAGCAGCTGATATTGATTCCGCTAGGGCAGCAATGTCACTTTGGGATGTAAAAGATCACGAAGAAAATCAAAGTCCACCATGTCTTAATCATATTTGGGTAAGAATAGTAGAAAATGAATTATCATTAACAGCAACTTTTCGTAGTAATGATATGTTTAGTGCTTGGCCCGCAAATGCAATGGGATTAAGGGCTTTACAGAAACATATACGAGATGAAATTGCTAAAAGATCGGATTATGATTTAACAATGGGGCCATTAATTACTATTAGCCAAAGTAGCCATATTTATGACGATTGTTGGGAGAATGCAGATAATGTAATTCAATCTCAATATGCCAAAATTTGTCAAAAAAGAGATTATCTCGATCCTGTTGGTAACTTTTTGATTACTGTGCAGGATGATAAAATTATTGTAGAACATACAACGCCTGGTTCTGGAGAAGTTATTAACTGTTACTCAGGAAAATCTGCAAAACAAATTTATCGGCAAATTGCCGCAGATTGCCCAGGTATTCAAGTAGAACACGCGATGTATTTGGCAACAGAATTGCAAAAAGCGGAACTAGCGACGCTGTTAAAAGAAAAGTTTGTTTACGAACAAGATCAAACTTTGAAATAGAAGAGTAATATAAAAACAATTTACTACTTTTAAATTAGCTCTGCCTTAAATAGGATAGGAATATGGCAACATTAAGTAATATTAACATAGAGCAAGAGATACTAAAAGGAAACATATTAATATTTCCTTTTGATGATAAACAAATTAGAGGTGCAAGCTATAATTTCAAAGTCAGCAAATTTGCTTGGAAATTAGAAGATGGAAAAACAGATTACGAAACTGCTTATGATGAACAAAATAATTTAGTTAGGATTCCTGCTAAGGCTACAGGATTAATACTGACTCATGAAATTATTTGGGTTTCAAATAAAATATCTGGGACTTACCATTCTAAAGTTGCTATAGTATGCAAGGGAGTGGGACATATTGGAACAACACTTGACCCTGAATATATAGGCCCCTCTCTTATAGCAATACATAATCATAGTAGTAAGCCTATAGAATTTACCCCGGAAAGGGAAACATTTGTATCTTTGGTATTTCAATATCTAGATGCAAGTTCCTCGATACATCACGGCAACTCTCCTGGTAGATTGGATGTGTTTAATGATTTGGGAATACGACTCAGCCAATATCCTGAAGTACAGCGTTATCTCGATCAAGATTTGGTAAAAAATCCTACTTCGCTAAAGTTAGCTTTACATGGATCTGATGAGTTTAAAGAATTCAAAAGGAAGTTAGAAAAAAAGAAATACTGGTTCTTAATTCCCTATGCTATTATAGTCCCTATATTCATTTTACTGGCAATAAGCTCTGGTATTCTGCATGGTAATGAAAACAATTTTAAAAAACACTCTTGGTATAAAATAAGTACTTCAGTAGTTGATAATAGTTTAATAGCTTTTGCTGCTGCATTCATAACACAGTTAGCTAGTGACATACGGCATAAATACAAGGAAGAATAAATTTTAAAAACTATGCTAAAGAAAATAAAACTAAAAATTTATAAAACTAATGAATCAGCGAGTATTCCTAAGTATGCACATCCAGAAGATTCTGGATTAGACTTAATTTCTATAGAGGAATTGGAAATTCCAATAGGAGAAAGTAGACTAGTACGCACTGGTATTTCAATAGAGTTACCAGAAGGAACTGAAGCTCAAATTCGTCCTAGAAGTGGATTAGCTCTCAATCATCAAATTACAGTTCTTAATACTCCTGGGACAATAGATGAAGGTTATCGTGGAGAAATAGGAGTAATTTTGATTAATCATGGGAAAAATACTTTTAAAGTTACAAAAGGCATGAAAATTGCTCAAATGGTTATTGCACCAGTAATTCGTGTGGAAGTTGAAGAAGTTGATACCTTAAGTAACACATCTAGAGGAGTTGGTGGTTTTGGTTCGACAGGAATTACTGCAAAACACTAAACTTGTTACAACTAAAAGTATATTTTTGGTTCAAACTTCTTCCTTGAAAATCACACTCTAGCCAAAGTTACAACTTCTGCTTGGTCTTGATATTTACCTTGACGAGTATCGTAACTAATCTCGCAAGGTTCTCCTTCTAAAAACAGTAGTTGTACTACTCCTTCGTTAGCATAAATTCGGCAATCAGCACTAGAAGAATTAGAAAATTCTAGCGTTAAATGACCTCTCCATGCTGCTTCGGCAGGAGTTAAATTTGCAATAATACCGCAACGTGCATAAGTTGAATTATGAACAATGATGTCATTAGCGACAAAATTTTCTAACCCTGGAACAGAAATATCATACACCTCTTCCATTCCTACAGGTTCTATTGATTTTATTTCATCCCACAAAATGTGTTCATGTATTTTTTGCCTGGGTTTAGTTGCTAATAAAACTGAATACATTTTTTCTTCAAATCTTCTTTGCTTAATTGAACCTGGCAAAAAGCCAATTTCACTAAAAAATCTTAAAATAGATTCTGAAGATTGGAAAGCTAATGTATAAGCGATTTGTCCTCTTGGCGGTTTTTTGGCTCTAATTTGACTGGTGATGCCAAATCTTAATAATAGGTGGTGAACATCGCGGATAAGTCTTTCGCTGATAGAACAATACTCAACAGCTAGAGATGGTTTGGCTCTTCTAGATTCTCCAACGAGATAAACACTTCCATCACCAGAAAACAAAGCACGAAGAAAGGCTGCTACTACTAATTTTGGTGCAGTAAATACTCGCTGAGGAACAAACTTTTCAGATGCACCTACATTTAAATTATAGGATTTTAGCCATAGATTAGACCGATTGGTAGTAACTACTCCTCCCCGACCAACCTGATTGACCAACCGATAACCAAAATCTTTGCCTTTATAGGTTACTTCTTGGTCTACAACCGTTTTTGCACAGGCTTTTAATGTACTAACAAGTACCTCATCTTCAGAAGTAAAACATGGACTGCTACCAGGAGTGTCACATTGTCCTTCCGAAATCATTAACCCCAGTAATATTGCTTCGTCAATTGTCAAATCACCATTGCCAAATACAGGAATTTCTCTAGGAGTAGCTATTTTCACTCCAGAAGTTAAGCTTTCCAGAGGCTGCCATCCTGTTTCAGTTAGAAATGGATGATTTGATGTGGCTTTTATAACACCACCTTTGTTGGTCACAAGCTGATAAACGGGTTTGATGCCCTGTGGAATAAAACCTGTAGCAGGAGTTTTGATAATACCTTGTGACTCGCTGTAACTTGCTGTCTGACCACCCAGAAATTCCTTAATCGGTAAATATGCCCCTGATGAGGCATCAACAATTCTGGTATCTCCTGTCAAACATTTCCCAATACAAATTACTGTAATATTTTCTGGAACCTGTAATTTTTCCAGCGCCACTCCCAAGCCATAAGAATGAGCAGGTAAGATGAAGTAACTACCGTTGGCATCTTGATGTAGCGGAGTTGGTTCTAAATTTTGAGGATTAAAGTTTTTGGGATCAACTACAGTTCCAGGGATGTGACGAAAAATGCGAAACTCAACAGGAGAAAGACGAATAT
>JBAVZX010000316.1:0-10011 GCA_049589015.1 Phormidium sp.
CTTTAAAATGATGCTGCAAGCCAAATGTCTGAGCAAGATCAGCTAAACTTGATGAGCTAATCTCATAGTATTTGTTTTTGGGGTGATAAATTCCTTGTAAATTTTGAGAGTATTGAGGAGGCTTAGGTAGGTTATTCACCAGACTTAAGGCATACTCTTTCATTTCCACTTGAGTATTACCCCAATACCTCAATTTGGCTTGATAGGTGTGATTGATTTGATTGACAGAAAAACAACCATCTCCTAAGAAATTGCCCAACAGCCATCCTTGATCAAAACTACCAACACCCTCCCAAGGTTGGAGATTGCGGTGATTATGAATCAGAATGCGATCGCCAATTTTAAGATTACTAACCTCGCACCATTCTGAATACTGTTTTTTCTGCGTCTGGGCTGTCACTTTCAAAACTTGATGGTTTTTTGTCAACCTTAAGCTATAACCCTCTTTAGTTTGCACTTTCACCACTGGTTTAACTCCAGTGAAAAAGAATCCTTCCGGGGTAGTGCTAAAAAGCTCTCCATTGACATAGACAGCTTGCTGCACTCCAATTAAATCTTTAACTTGTCTTGCGCCATATTCTGTATGAACCCAAGTATCAGCTGTAACGCAAGGATTTAATCCCAAACGAGCTAAACGATGTTCTAACTCATTCGGAGAAATATTAGGATAGTTTTCTTCTATCCATTCTTTAGCTTTACCTCGATCGTAAGCCTGAAGAAAATCAACTTTTAATTCAGGTGTTTTTAGTAGATCGCAATTAGCTCTAGCAACAGCTTCTCCAGCCCATTGAATCGCACCTTCACCAGAATAATACTGTGTTCTAACAGCTGCAATTGTTTCTTCTAATGTTGGTTTATGATGAAAAACGCGAGAGTGATTTGCCATTCGTAAGGCATCTCTTTCTGGATCAATTCTCCAGTTTCCATTTTCATCTTGTTGCCAAAGATTTGATTTAGCATTAGCAAATAATTCATCTTCGCTATTCCCTTGGCGCATTCCAGCGGATCTTCTAACGTTCCCAGCGACGACCACGACTGCTGCTTCATCAATTAATAAACAGCATTCAACTGAATTTAATTGTCGCCCTAATGCTTTATTTAAAATTGCCGCACAACGCAGATAAAGATCGGGTAATTTAATTGGGTTAGCAACTCCACCAAACCCTTTTAATCTTTCGCCAGCAGGACGAACATTACTCAAATCTATGATTACTTTAACTTCTCCAGTAAAGCGTTCATCTGTAGATAATTCCAGTAAAGTTTGATAGGATTTTACCCAACCTCTGCGGCTGTCACCAACATAAATTGTGACTTCGTTGCCAACAATTGTAACTTCGGTTTCTTCCTGCCGTTGATTGATGGGAATTGTGCCAATTTCACCTTGCAAACTAACTTTTAAATAGTTGCGAATTGCGGGTAATTGATTGATATAATGAGGTTCAAGGACGGCTCCTGTGCCACAGCCCATCATTGCTAAGTCCATCAGCAGTCCAAAGGCTCGCCAGTCACAGATGTTGGTGCTGCTACAATTGTACGCGCCGGAAAAGTTTTCTTGCTGTTCGATCCATTCGACCCCGCCTACCCACAACCAACGCCCGGAGGAAAGGGCTTTGATTTGGCGTTGCATCCGGTCTAGGATGGCGGCTTCTGCGGGGGTGAGTTTGCCGAGTTTGGTTAGTCCCTGGAGAGTGCGATCGCACACCTCATCCCAAGTTTCCCGCCCTTTCTCCGTGCGGCGACTGTACGTTCTGAAAAATACCGGATTGGCAGCTGGCGCAGTTTCAGGAAATTGACTAGTCTGCTGTACTTTTTCAAGCTCTCGAACCATAAGATTTTTGCCATAGATCAACAGACTCACTATTATATCTGGAGTAGAAAGCTTTACAAATTAGACTTTTTGCGCTAAATATAGTTATTTAACTGGAAATTCCAGTCCTCAGTCCCTAATCCCCAATCCCTGTGTCCCTTGCTCCTTGGCGATCGCATCTCACCCAAGCTTTACAACGTAATCGCAGCCTAATGTACTCCCGTTATGTGCAATTGGCGACAGTGCGGGAAAATAATCGTCCGGCGAATCGAACTGTGGTTTTTCGGGGGTTTTTAGATAATACTAATCAATTGAAGTTTGTTACAGATTCACGAAGTCCGAAAGTTGAGCAAATAGATTACCAACCTTGGGGCGAAATTTGTTGGTATTTTGCTAATACTCGCGAACAATTTCGGATTTCGGGAAAGCTGATTTTAGTTAAAGATAATGAGACTAATTTAGAGTTCCAACAGGTGCGGAAAATCGCTTGGCAAGAACTTTCTGATGCTTCACGGTTACAATTTACTTGGCCTGAAACTGGTAAATTGAGAGCAGAAACAACAGCTTTTCAAGCAGCACAACCAAATCCAACTCAGCCTTTAGATAATTTTTGCTTGTTGTTATTAGAGCCTGATTTTGTGGATCATTTAGAGTTGCGGGGAGAACCACAAAATCGATCGCTTTACAAAATAGATAGCGAAGGAAATTGGTTGATTGAGGAAGTTAATCCTTGACAATCTTTTTTTAACCACAGATATCCACAGATGCACACAGATAAACACAGATGTAAGCAAAGATTTAAGGCAGAGACAAAAAGTATTTGTTACCTTCTGCCTTCTGCCTTCTGCCTTCTGCCTTCTGATTAAATTCCTGCGCCGTCTAAGAATTGTTGAATTTTTTGATCGCTGATGCGACAGACAAAATTGCGATCGCTTCCCTCGCTGTGTGTCAGGCGCTCTCCGCAATCATCTACACTAATTCTTACTCCAACTGGGACTGCAACTGGCATTTGAGATTGTTGATTATTTTGTAGTTCTTCAAATTTTTGTTCTAAAAACTCAATGCGATCGACTAAAAGGCGGATTACTTCTGCTTCCGAGTCTGGTAAACTTCCGTGTTCCAAAGGATTGACGCGCACACCGGAACGGTAAACAATTCTACCAGGAATCCCAACCACTGTGCAATCAGAAGGAACATCGCGCAACACTACCGATCCTGCACCAATGCGAACATTGTTGCCAATTTGGATATTGCCGAGAACTTTGGCACCTGCGCCGACGACAACATTTTCACCTAAAGTTGGGTGACGCTTGCCGCTTTCTTTACCCGTACCGCCAAGGGTAACGCCTTGGTAAATCAGGGCATAATCTCCGATAATGGCAGTTTCTCCAATGACCACTCCCATGCCGTGATCGATAAAGACACCATGACCAATTTGTGCGCCTGGGTGAATTTCGATACCCGTGAGAAAACGAGCGATGTGAGAAATCAGGCGGGGGATAAAGGGAATACCCAGAACGTATAGCCAATGAGCGAAGCGATGCAAGAACAGGGCTTGCAAACCAGGATAGCAGAATAAGACTTCCAGCCAGTTACGAGCGGCAGGATCGCGATCGAAGATAATGCGGAAGTCAGCTACTAAGGCATTTAGCACGAGTAGATACCAACACTTGGCAATAATTTGGCACTTTTGATCTTAGCGTCATCTGTCACACTTTTGCGTGTGGATATCACTCCCTGACCAGTAAAGTATAGTTACCTCTTACGCCTTCGTCTTTGGCACCGACCCAAATTTGGTATTCGCCAGCTTTCCAGTTTTTATCTTCGATACTGCCGATGCCGCAGCGAATTACACCATTGGGGCCTTTAACGACTAATGTTGTGGAGGTGCTACCGCTTCTCAGTTCTAATTTCAGGCGGGGGAAGTCTTTTTGTAAGGTCAATACGTGGTCGGGAGTGGCGCTAGTGCTGTATCCGACGCAAAAGTTATTATCGCGATCGCGATTAGCAATGGAAAATAGGGAGAAAGAACCTGCGGTGGAACCTGTAGCGATCGCACTTGAAGGTTCAAATCCTGGTGCGACATTTATAGCACCATAATTAGCTGTTTGCGCGAGTACAGATGAAGTGCAAAGAAGTGTTACCCAAGCGAGAAATCTAGCGTGTTTGAAGTGCTTAATCGGTTGCTTTAACATAGTACACCCCCTTTTTCATTCGTAGGAATGAGAATCTTTCATCTCTAAGCTATTTCAGTAAGCGATCGCCACTTGCCAATGGCATGACAGTTTAATTTCTGCACACTTTTTTTTAGCAGAAGAGAGAATTTATTGAGAAGTTTCGGTAAGAAAAAACCCGGTTATTTAGGTATAAACCGGGTAATTAAGGATATTTATTGGCTTTGTTTATGATTCGGGTAACTTATATTGATTAACAATGCGTTTGGCGTATTCTGGAACATGAGCCTCTAATTTTTCTGGGTAATTCCGCTTCACATATAAATAGTTACGAGTGAAGTGTGAATCAATGGAAAATCGGGCATATTCCAAACCTTTCGGGCCAACTTTTTCAATTACTACGCCCATTAATTTCGCTGCCCACATCGGGAGAGTTACGCCTTTGTCGTAGGCGGGAATGCTTTGCTGAACAGCGTTACGCCTGTCGCCAGAAGAGTTTACAGGTTGAGTTTCTATTTGGTCGTTGACCAAATTCAGCATTTCTTTACCTGTATCATTTCTAACAACAATCCACTGCCAACCAAAAGGTGCGCCCATATAGCCGACGACTAAATCTGCCAAACTATTGACGTAATCAAAACAGGTCATGCAGGAAGGGGCAAAAACGTCTTTCAGTTCTTTAGTATTTAAACCGAAGAAGGGGACTGTTTCGATCGATCCATCTTCATGTTTAAAATGTACCCGAAAGTCCTGCATAAATTCGTAATACACCACTGTTTCAGGTGATTTGCTAGTAGTGTCGAGGAACTTTTGCAATCCCGCACGAGTGACATTATCGACACAGGGAGTACCTAAAACGTAGAGCTTTTCTAAACCTAGTTGTTTCTCGACGGCGCGTAATGCTTGAATTTGACAACCAACGCCAATAACTAATAACCGTTTCATGCCAGATTGTTCTATTTGTTCTAGCACCGAAAGGTTGGGTGAAAGTGTAGGTTTGTTGACCTTGGCGGCGAGAATTTCTTCTGGAGTTCGGGCGATAATTGGCATTGGTTGAAAGCGGTCTTCTTTGGTGTTTTGCACACAGACAACACCTTCGACCATGCCACGATTGAGCATTTCTATTGCGATCGTACTTACAATTCCCGTCCATTGTGCGCCTGGGATTGGCTGTTTTTTGCGTGCTGCCATCATATCTTGATGAACGCCAAAATACCAATCATCTTGGTTTTCTAGGTTGCGACTGCGCCCATGAGTTTCTGCTTCTAACTCGGCAATTTGCTGATTAATAAAAGCGCAAGCTTCCTTGACATAATGAATGTAATATGTATCACAAAGTCCGCATTCGCTACAAAGATCTTTGGCGGGGCGGCGACTGTTTGGTTTGAGGGCTTTGGCTTTTTTGTGTTTGGGGGAATCTATTGCGGTCATCTAAATTTATTCTGTTATGCAAAAGATAGCTTTTATTAGGATACTTTATTCTCATTAAATGAGATTGCCGATTAATCGCTTAAATAAAGAAACAGAGATAATAGTTGTATTCCCCCAAGATTGTACATCTGTTAAATCTCGATCGCCACTAATTAAAAAAGTAGCATTTGCAGCTACAGCACAAGCGAGAAATTTAGCATCCTTTCTATCTCTAGGAAAATCTACTTCAACTTCAACATTGACTGTAGTTGTCGCGGCATTTAGAACATTAAACCACCTTTGTTTCTGTTCTTCTGACAATTTTAAGCGAGGACGACTTAAAACTTCCTGATATTCGGTCAAAATTTCCGTTGATACTATCCATTCTATTTCAGGATTGCTGACAACAAAGAGAATTATAGCTTCTGGATCTCTACCAACGACTGCGGCGGAAACTAAAACATTCGTATCAATAACAACTCTCATTTTCCCTGCCGATATGCTTCAATTTCTGCGTCTATTTCTGCTTCTGTCAGAGGATGATCTGAGTGTAAGGCTTGAGTTTCTTTTAACAATTCTTGCATTTTTTGGGCTAAAGAAGTTCTTTGATTATTTTCAGCTAAAATAATTACTTCTACTCGCTGTCCTGACTGAAATGGGAGATCAGATAAAATAACCTGTTTTGGGTCTTTTATTGTGATGTATGTTTTATAAGCATTCATGAAAACTTGCTCCTAGTTAATTGGTTATGACTAATTTCTTCTATGCTAACTTATTTGTATTGAAGTATAGCGATCGCGTCTGATTTCTCATTAGCAAGTTAAAATAGTTTTTATTATGATACCTTATTAGGTTATGAATTTTACGATCGAGATTGAACAAGAAGAAGATGGACGCTGGCTGGCTGAAGTGATTGGGATGCCAGGTGTGTTGGCTTATGGGGAAATGAGGGGAGAAGCAGTTGCTAAAGTTCAGGCTTTAGCATTGCGAGTGTTGGCGGATAAGCTGGAACACGGAGAAGTAATGCCTGATTTGTTGAGTGTTTCTTTTAAAGATGAACCAGAAGAAAGTAATTTTTTAATGAGTATTGCTAGTCTAGGAGAGTCTGAAGAAACAGATTTATCCGAAAGAGAGGAGGAAATTTTAAAGTCAGAAGTTGATCCAATTCGAGGCTTTTATCATCAAGTAGACAAGCAGTAATGATGGCTATTGTAGATACTAGAGCGATCCTGAGATCTTGCGCCAGTCCAAAAATACGCCTGGGACTCAAGTCCCAGGCTAATAGCTAAAGTCCTCTAAAGAGGACTAAATACAAAGTTTTCAGTCCATTTTAATGGACTTGAGCTATTAGCCCGGAAATTGATTTCCGGGCGGGCTAAAAGCCCAGGTGCAAGATCTCATGATCGCACCTCTATTTCTCCTCTTCCTTTGTGTCCTAAAACGAAGAAAGCGTTTGGCTACGCTATCGTGTTCGTGTCTTCATGGTTCAAATACTATCTCTGTGTCCTCTGCGTCTCTGCGGTTCCTAAAAAAATATTTCCGTAATTATTCGGAAGCAATAATAAATTAACTTCACTTAATCTAAGATTAATTAAATAAGTTTGAGAGCAAAAACAAGTGTCAGACAATTTAACAGAAGGTGCAGCCTTTATTTCTACTGGAACTTTTACGGGTGCAGCTGTTTCTACCACTTTTGGCAACATGGGATTAGTCGGAGGTTTTGGCGGAATTGGTATTGGTTTTGCACCTGTTGCGGCGGCGGGGGGAGTTGTTGGTGCTGCTACTTATGGCGCTTTTCAAGCAATAGGAGAAGGTGATGCAACGGCTTTTGGTGCATTAGGAATTGGTGCGGTTGGTGGGGTTGGTTTTTATTCTGCTGTTGGGGGAATGGGATTAAGTTTTGGCGGAACAGCTATAAACAACCTTTTAATCCGTTTATCAGCAAAGGTAAAATAGTATCTGTGAAAGTTCAATCTTCTCCTACTTGGGAATGTGTAAAAACTCTTAGGGGAGAGGTAGGTAAAATTAATTCTCTAGCTATTAGTCCAGATGGTGAAATTATTGCTATTGCTAGCGATGATAAAACAGTTAGTCTTTGGAGTTTACAGAAAGAAAAACAGATTTTTAGCTTTTATGGTTTTGGGAAAGAGGTTTTCTCAGTAGCAATAAGTCCTGATGGAGAAATGCTACTTACTGGTGATTTTGAAAATAAGGTAACTCGCTGGAATTTGCGGAAAAAACAGCTTATTGGTACTTGTTTTTATTTAAATTCTCCTTATAGTCATTTGGGTTGTGTTAATTCGATCGCATTCAGTCCAACCGGAAATATTTTTGCTAGTGCAAGTGCTGATAAAACTATTAGAGTTTGGGGTCGATTTACTGGAGAAATTAAATATACTTTAAACGGACATTCTGATTCAGTTTTTTGTTTGGCTTTTAGTCGAGATGGTAAGTTTTTAGTTAGTGGAAGTATTGATAAAACTATAAGAATTTGGGATTTAAGTACTAGACGAGTAATTAGAGTTTTACAAGGTCATTCTGGGTGGGTAAGTGCGATCGCCATCTCCCCCGACAACCATACTATAATTACTGGTAGCACCGACACAACTATTAAACTGTGGAATCTGCAAACAGGAGAGTTAATTTCAACGTTAGACGGACACTCAAAAGCAATTTTTTCTCTTTATATTAATCCAGATCAAGAAACTTTTGCTAGTGCTAGCAACCAAGAAATCAAACTATGGAATTTAAAAACCGGGAAACTTTTACAAACTCTTTCTGGACGCTATCCAGTAGCTTTTACTCCTGATGGAAAAACTTTAGTCAGTGGTAGTAAATATAAAGAAATTCAAATTTGGCAAAGGTCATTTACTCACAGGGAAACGACCTCGGAAATCTTACTTTCAGGTGAATGGTGGGAAGTTTTAGGACTAGCGAAAAATGCTCAACCGGAAGAAGTTAAAATAGCTTATCGCCGCCTAGCCAGAAAATATCATCCTGATATTAATAACTCTGTCACAGCTAAGGCTAATATGCAAGCGATCGCCACAGCATACCAAAATTTTAGAAGCAAATGAAATCTCCCCTCTTCTCTTTCCTTCGTGTCCTTCGCGTCTTCGCGGTTCAAAAAAATTATCCCTCTTGCATCCCAACAAGATATCCTAAAAAAAGAACCCCATTAACTTGCCAGCATGAACTCCCAAAACCCCAGACAACTGGCATTTCTCACCCTACGAGATATTCACAAAGGCGCTTATGCAGATGTCGCCTTAGATCGCTTTCTTCGTGCATCAAACCTTAACGATGTCAACCGCAGATTTGCCACCGAATTAGTTTATGGTAGCGTCAGAAGACAGCGAACACTTGATGCAATAATTGACCAATTAGGTAAAAAGAAAGCCGATCAACAACCAACCGATCTTCGCACAATTTTACACTTAGGTTTATATCAATTAAGATATCTTACTAGTATTCCGGTTTCAGCCGCAATTAATACTACTGTTGAATTAGCGAAAGAGAATAAATTTGCTGGACTTAGCGGAGTGGTAAATGGTTTATTGCGCCAGTACGATCGCATCTCCACCCCCAACCAAGACCCCTTAATTTTACCAGAAAACCTCGTTGAAAGATTAGGGATTTTATACAGTTTTCCTGATTGGATAATTCAATTGTGGTTAGAACAATGGGGAGAAGCGGAAACGGAACAATTATGCGAATGGATGAATCAAAGTCCGGCGATCGATCTGCGAATTAACCCGTTAAAAACCACTATTGAAGAAGTAGAAAAAACTTTTAAATCAGCAGATATTTTAGTGAGAACAATTCCTCATTTACCGCAAGCTTTAAGGTTAATTGGGAGTACTGGCGCAATTCAAAATTTACCAGGTTTTCAAGAAGGTTGGTGGACTGTACAAGATAGTAGCGCCCAGATGGTAACACATCTGTTAGATCCGCAACCGGGAGAGGTGATAATTGATGCTTGTGCGGCACCTGGAGGAAAGACGACACATATTGTAGAATTGATGAAAGATGTTGGGAAAGTTTGGGGATGCGATCGCACTCCTTCCCGCTTAAAAAAACTCCAACAAAACGCGCAAAGATTGGATTTAAAATCAATTGAAATTTGCACAGGCGATAGTCGCAACTTTCCCCAATTTACCAAGATAGCAGATCGAGTTTTGCTTGATGTACCTTGTTCTGGTTTAGGAACTTTACACCGTCACGCCGATGCGCGTTGGCGACAAACTCCCGAAAATGTTAAAGAATTAGCAATTTTACAGGGAGAATTGTTAGATACTGCATCTAACTATGTCAAACCTGGAGGAATTTTGGTTTATTCTACCTGCACTTTGCATCCTTTGGAAAATGAACAGGTAATTCAAGACTTTCTCGCCACTCATCCAAAGTGGCAAATTGAATTACCAGATGCTAATTCACCAATTTACTCTTTTGTCGCGCCCTCTGGATGGATTAAAGTTTTGCCACACCGAGAACAGATGGACGGATTTTTTATGGTGCGTTTGCGATCGAGTACTAGTTGTCTAGCAGCAAATTCTTGATTAATCTATTAGATAATAATGAAGGAAAAAGCAATGGCTTCAGATTCAGATATTACAAGTC
>JBAVZX010000317.1:0-1847 GCA_049589015.1 Phormidium sp.
TTTTGTTAATTGTGCTAGACAACTTGCTTGGGCTGCGGGAGCCATTGTTCCGCCTTCAAATTGACTTCTTTCAAATTCACAATTAGCATCTCGAAAACTAATCCAAGCTGTTTGGGCTAAAATTAATTTTTGTTTTCTACTAGGTGATAATTTAGGGAGTAATTGTTGGTATACTCGATTGAGTTTTTTGTCTGCATTTCGATATTCTATGCCAGCACAGGCGTTGATTTCTACTTGAGTTTGCGGATCTTTACAATTGGGTTGTTGAGCTAGTTGCACGGCTGGTGATTGCGGTGGGACAATACCGAAAGTGCTGATTGCTAGGAATAGGGTAAAAATGGTGGCGGTGCTGCCGATCGCGAAGAAAAACCTTTGCATATATTATAGATTCAAATTACCATCAATTCTAACTTAGCAGAAATTTATTGGCTGGCAATTCGATCGAGTATATAATTTGATGATGAGCCGAGAATTATTGAAATAATGACTGTTAAACTTATTAATCTATTTGAGTACGAACCTCTAGCACAAGCGCGGTTATCACCAATGGCATTTGATTATTATGCTAGTGGGGCATGGGATGAAGTAACATTAAAGGATAATCGGGCGGCTTTTAATAGGTATAAATTACGTCCGCGAATGTTAGTGGATGTGAGTCAGCGAGATTTAAGTACTACTATTCTCGGTCAAAAATTATCGATGCCAATTTTAATTGCGCCGATGGCTTTTCAGTGTTTAGCGCATCCTGAAGGAGAGGTGGCGACGGCAAAAGCGGCGCGAAAATTGGGGACAATAATGGTATTAAGTACTTTGGCAACTAAGACTTTAGAAACTGTGGCGATGGAGGATAGTTTGCGGTGGTTTCAATTATATGTGCATCGCGATCGGCAACTCACCAAAGCATTAGTAGAAAGGGCTTACAAAGCAGGTTTTCAAGCATTGTGTTTAACTGTAGATGCACCAGTTTTAGGCAGGCGAGAAAAAGATAGACGCAATCAATTTGTTTTACCTCCAGGAATGTAACTGGCAAATTTAGCCAGTATAACTGATTTAGAAATTTCTTATCAACCTGGTGAATCTGGGTTATTTACCTATTTTGTAGAACAGCTTAACCCGGCTTTAACTTGGCAAGATTTAGAATGGTTACAGTCAATTTCGCCTCTACCTTTAGTAGTAAAAGGAATTTTGCGCGGCGATGATGCTTTGCGGGCGGTAGAATGTGGAGCAAAAGCGATAATTGTCTCCAATCATGGGGGCAGGCAATTGGATGGTGCGATCGCTTCTATTGATGCTTTAACTGATGTTGTCGCAGCGGTGGGAGACAAAGCAGAAATTTTAGTGGATGGGGGAATTCGTCGCGGTACTGATGTTTTAAAAGCCTTAGCATTGGGAGCAAAAGCAGTACTTTTGGGAAGACCTGTATTATGGGGTTTAGCTGTTGATGGACAGCTAGGGGTACAAAAGGTATTAGAACTCTTAAGGGATGAATTAGATTTAGCTATGGCTTTAAGTGGCTGTGCTACCTTGAAAGATGTTGATTCCACTATGGTTAGATAACAGTAAATATTGATATAAAACTTCAATTTTTACCATCAAAGGTTTTGGTTTCTATGTTATTCTAATCTAGAGAGATTGAATTCGGTGCGGCCTGTGTTTTTAGTATTTTCAGATAATATAGACAGACTTGACTCCGAATCTCAATTGATATGTAATTTAGACTACTCTGGCTTCGGAGATCATTCATGTCCATTTATGTAGGCAACCTTTCTTACTCAGTTACTCAAGAAGATTTAAAAAATGTCTTTGCAGAGTACGGAACTGTTAAGCGAGTCCACTTACCAGTAGAC
>JBAVZX010000318.1:0-10992 GCA_049589015.1 Phormidium sp.
CTAATATTGTTTCTCTTTAAAGTTTGCTACAGCTAGCTGATGCGGGAAAACAAAGACACTCAGACGCAAAGACTAATTAGTAGCAACATTTTAGAGAATTAATATTAGCCAAAAGTAAAGAGGCAAAATCAATAGACCGCATTTTCCCGATCGCGTAGCCTGTGCCTAGCACCTACCGCTCTTTGCCTTTTTACTTTTAAATCTCAGGTTAGCGAAAAAGTATCGGAAGGCATCGTGATTGAAATAGAATGCTTGCCCTACAGTGTCAATCATGCAGGCGAGGGGATTTGTCTACTCCTGCGGATGGGGCCATATCGCATTCTTTTAGATTGTGGCATGGCTGACATTTCAGCTTTGCTAGCTCCTAACCAAAAAATACCACCCGCTGATTTAGTGTTATGTAGCCACAGCCATCCCGATCATGCTCAAGGTTTGTTGGCTTTACATAACACCTTTCCCCAATTACCAATTTATGCCAGTGAAGTCACCACTCAATTATTGCCGCTGAACTGGCCAGAGTTAGATCCCAACAAAATTCCGTCATTTTGTCAAGCTTTACCTTGGCGATCGCCAGTAGAATTTCACGACGGACTTTGTGCCGAACTCTTCCCCTCTGGGCACCTACCAGGCGCAGCTGCCATCCGTCTCACCTACACCACCCACCGTCGCAGCTACACACTCCTTTACACAGGCGACTTTTTCCTCTCCAACTCCCGCCTAGTCGAAGGATTACCCCTCGAAGCCTTACGGGGAATCGAACCTGATATTCTAATTATTGAAGGTACCTACGGCACCGCCCGTCACCCCCACCGCCGCCAGCAAGAAAACCAACTCGCTGAACGCATTAGTCGCGCCGTTAGTGCCGGAAAATCCATCCTCATGCCAGTCCCAGCTTTAGGATTAGGTCAAGAAATCCTCATGTTGTTGCGAAGTCACCACCTATTTACAGGTCGCGACTTAGATATTTGGGTAGATGGCACAGTCGCCGCTGGATGCGATGCTTACCTAGAACTCTTACCACATCTACCTGCTTCAGTCCAAAACTTTTCCCGTCATCAACCTTTATTCTGGGATGAACGAGTCCGCCCTCGCGTGCGCCGCCTACAACCAGAAGAAATTCCCCAGCTAGGAAAAACTAGCTGCATCGTGCTTACCGATGAAACAGTTGATTTGAGTAACTATCTTTATCCCAATGCGGAAGCTTGGGTAGTTTTATTACCTCAAAGACCGGGACGCTCAACAATAGAAGATTATCAGATTCAGACAAAAAACTCTGGTGTTCTCAGCGTCGAAAGCTACCTTTTAGCTCAACATTGTGATGGCCCAGGTACAACCCAGCTGATCCATAATTTGCGCCCCCAGCACGTCGTCTTTGTTCACGGTTCTCCCACTTATTTAGCAGATTTAACTAGCTTGGAGGAATTACAAAACCGCTACCACTTACATTCCCCCAGCGCAGGAACACTAGTAGAACTACCAATCGGGGACACATTTTTACAACCCGCCGCCCCAGACACCAACTACGAAGGCGAACTCACTGAATTAGGTACAATTGTCACGATTAATTTACCTGATACAATTACCGCCGACCCCCGCTGGCAAAATTTTGCTGATACTGGTTTAGTGGAAGCACGTTGGCAAGGTGAGGAACTGGTATTACGGGGGTTAAATCAACGAGAATTATTGACTCAAAGGAGCGATCGCTTACCCGCTGACCTAGCTTGCTGCGGTAATTGCCGTTATATGCGCGGACAACGTTGCCGAAATCCGGCATCACCTTTGTTTGATTTTAAAGTGACACCGGACGGATACTGTCCTGTATTTGAACCAGCCCTCCCGTCTCAACCTTCTTTTAAGGCAGAACGGGAAAACGGCGATAATTCTAATTAGTCTGGATTGGAATCAGGAAAATGATTCCGAATTTGCTCCGCTTCTGGACAATCATCCGAAACTAGGGGTTCGACATTGCCTCTGGATACGGAAGCTAATTTTTGACTCACGGCACCTATACTTTCTAGGCGCACCATCTCTTCCCAAGAAGAGACTTCATCATCTTCATCTGTCTCATAGCGTAACGTTACTAAATCCCCCTCGATATCGATAATGCGAGCGCGTTCAATCCAACGTTGCTGGTCCCGCAAGAACACACAGACTTCACGACCATCGCAACAGAGTTGATATATCTTGCGGTGTAGCATATATTGCTTCTCCTGAGCAGGGAACTCTTCAAGTGCTTGGTTTGTTATTCCATCTTTGGTGACTGACTTCGGGAAAATTGCTTTACGTTTAGCCAGCCATTTCATCTAAAGCCACATTTTTCGAGGTGTAACCATCGAAATCTAGGTACCTCAACATAAATTATTGTTGCCCTTACAGGCAACATCCTTATGTTTATCTGATGCTTCAGTTAGAGAAAGTTTATCTCGAATTGGGCAACAGATAGCAGGTGAAAAAAAATTTTTTAGTTGGTCAGTAACAGTGGTTGTAATCATTTAAGGATAGAAGCGTTCAACAAGACTCGATCATGTGATAGCAAACGCCATTATATACTTACCATTTATTCTATCAATAGTTCTGTTTTATTACTCTAGGGAAAACTACCATATTTGTAGTAATCACCGCAGCAAACTGTACAAATGAGAAAATCTTTTTCAAGATCAGGTGTCTCAAACCCAGCAACCATCAACTTTATCCGGCTTTGTCCCTAATAATTGCCCATCTCTCCCCATTGGGAACAATAATTTTTTCTTTCTGGCTAAACTGAGCAAATCTGCACAAGCCCCTGGGAAAACACAATATTTATTTACTTTTTGCTTCATTACTTTTTACTTGTAAAGTGTATGTACTTTTACCAAACACAAAGCAATCTCAAGAGTAGATTTTCTTGCTCCTAGATTCTGACTCTGATTACCAGAGTTACCTAACCTGACAAGACCTTCTTTTTTACGGAAAAAATCAGGACATCACCTCAATGGGCATATCCTAACATAAATAGAACGTTATTCACTTTAATATGGCTGATTTTAGTCAGCTAAAACCTAAAATAACAGGGCAATTTTTTCATATTTACAGACTAGCTAATGTGTCTAACGGCAATTTGCCATATCGGAGTTTTGCCGTTAGTCGTTATCTAATAAGTAACTCTCAGTTAGAGTTTATGTGATGTATCTATGAATACACTATACCCCTCCAACCGGAAATATTAGTTAGATGCGTATTTTCTGGACAGGGTTGCACGTACTCTACCAGAGTTCGTGTGACTGCCCCGCGTGCCTCTCGCTCAATTTGACCAGAATTGACTGCATTGTACAAGGAGGAGAGGGCATCTAAGTCAGCGGATTGATAGCCTTTATTGGCCAGAACTTGACCAATCAGACCTTCGGAAGCAACACTTAAACACCCTGTTTGAAAAGCTGACTTAACCAGTGAACGAATCATAACGACTTCCTAAGCATCCTTGATGCGTTAACCGTCAATACTAGTCTTAAACATTTGCTTTTAGAAGTAAATGACAGAGGACGGTAGCAAGTTGTGATAAATTCCTCTAGAAAACTGTGATTTGAGTCACTGAGGCTTTTAAATAGCTGATTTTAAACATTGATATTTCAGTTTTTGCTACCATTTTCAAGTTTAAGACTACAACTGATAGATCAATCTAGCTAATAGCTTATCTGGGTTACTGTTAAGATCGTGTGAAGATAGTTACGATTAATGAAAAAGGTTGGTAAAGATTATTTAGCTGAGTAAGGCTCGATCCCTTGTAAAGTAGTGAGGGCAGGAACTGTTGATTAATTAGGAAGTATTATGGGGTTTGCGATCGCAGTACAACAGCAGCAATACAAAACCTACATTCTCTCTGACCATCACGCCCAATCTCGCATCGAAGTTGTACCAGAACGAGGTGGAATAATCGCCCGATGGCAACTGCGGGACGAAGAAATTCTTTATTTAGATGCCGAAAGATTTGCCAATCCCAACTTAACCGTTAGAGGCGGGATACCAATTTTATTTCCCATCTGCGGTAACTTACCTGACAACATCTACACCATTCATGGTAAAGAGTACCAACTTAAACAACATGGTTTTGCCCGTGACCTCCCTTGGCAAGTAATTGACCAACAAACTCAAGAATGCGCCAGCATCACCCTGCGTTTAGATAGCAACGACCAAACAATGCAGCTTTACCCTTTTGAGTTTGAAGTAATCTTTACTTACCAACTCAAAGGCAACATCTTAGAAATTCGGCAAAGTTACACCAACAATTCTGCTGAATCCATGCCCTTTTCCACCGGACTGCATCCTTACTTTGCCACTTTAGATAAAACTCAGCTAGAGTTCCAGATTCCCTCAAATCAATACCAGGATCAACGAAATAAAACAATTCACCCCTTTACAGGCAGTTTTGACTATCAAAGTGATGAAATAGATCTGGAATTTCGGAATTTAACCGATGTTTCCGCTAGCATCACTGATAAAAGCCGCAAACTCCATTTACATTTGAGTTACGATGATGCTTACTCTAGAGTCGTGTTTTGGACTGTTAAAGGTAAAGATTTCTATTGCTTAGAACCTTGGACTGCGCCCCGCAATGCGATAAACACAGGTGAGCAGTTGATTCTTTTAGAGCCAGAAGCCTCCCTAGAAACAGTAGTTGCTCTAACTGTGACGCTCAATTGAGAATCCCGCTAGATGTCTTTCTACTAGTCGCATTCTTCATTCCTGCTTAATTCTTGGATAATTCTTTCTGTTTTCTTTTTGGCTTGTCTTTGCCCATATAATCTAGTCGCAAATGATGTAATGATTGCCACTAAGTCTTGCATTAATTCATCTCTACCATTGTCGGCCAAGTTTACTATTTCTAAGTTTACTCCCAGTCGAGAGAGCAATAAATCCAAGTAATTAGTTCCGAATCTGGCAAGTCTGTCTCGATGCTCAACTAAAAGTATGTTGTAGTCATCTTGTCGCAATAAGCTGTCTAACTTTTTGCGATGATCGTTTAATCCACTATCTACCTCCTTTACCACTCTGATAATTTGATATCCCCTGGCAGTAGCGTACTGGGTTAACCTTTCTGCTTGTCTTTCTAGGTTGTCTTTATTTTCCGATGAAGAAACTCTAGCGTAGATGGCTACCCTGATTTTATTGTTTCGTATTGTCTCAACTTCTGGAGTGAAGTCAACTATCACTGTGCCACTTTCAGCTTGCTTGGCTGGGTGAGGCAGCTTGCCTGCTTTCCACCAGCGCCAAGCGGTCTGATAACTAATTCCTAGATGTTTTGCGTAATCGGAGAGTTTCATGTCTATATAATACTATGTCCAAATATACTTGCGTATAAAATTAGAGAAGTTTTTCTATACCAGATTTGAAAAACAACAGGCCGAAAACCAACGAAACGACCATAACGATAGAGCGGTTATTTTTGGTCAACCAGGTAGAAATCTTATCAAGTAAGGATTTCGATTTTTGGGGTAAGAGGATGCGAATGAAGATTGGGAGTAACAGCAAGGATTGGGCGAGCAAAATGAAGATTAGGAATGCGATCGTGCTAGACGGTTGCCCCAACTGCGCTGCTGCGATCGTAGCCAGCACACTGAGGGTAAAAACCCATAACTTAGGTGCAATCAATGGCAGTCCCAGACCTATCTCAAACGCCTTGAGTGGGGTCGCACTGTCGATCGTGGTTAACCACTTCGGAGGTGGTTCATCCGGGTCATCCAGCCCACGCCACTTTTTATAAGCGGTGATCAACAGTAAAATGCTGAGTACCAGGAGCAATGTTGAAATCACCAGATTCCTACCGCTGCTTGTCTCAGCCGATGCAGCAGCTTCGGTCAAAATTAAACCAAAAATCAGTCCTTGTAACAGACGTGCGATCGTCATCCCAGTGACATAGGCCACAGCCTTGAAAAGTCCCTGTCTGTTGCTTTTAAGGAGCAACAAACCGATGATTATTTGCAACGGTACAACTGCGCTGCCGATGATATAGGGCAACAGCGAAACGAGCAAAGTTTCCATAAAATGCTCCACTCTATAAGTTAGCGATCGGACTTAGAAGTTTCTCAATCGTTGGCAGCCTCATCGTATGATACGATTCAAGGCAAACACATCACCTAGAAAAAAGTTTTTCCTCAACCCCTTCCCTTTTTCAGAAGAACTGTGCTATTGTGGTAAACGTTGCGAAAAAGATAAATAACAGGGGTCGCTAACTCAACGGTAGAGTACTCGGCTTTTAACCGATTAGTTCCGGGTTCGAATCCCGGGCGACCCATTTTTAAATTCAAAGTCTTATTTTGATAGAGCAATTCATCTCCCGTTACAACGCAGTTTAACAGGAGATGAATTGGAACCAATTAACTCAGATCTCGCGGTGCGAATCAATTTCAAAAGTAGTATAATTAGCGAGAAATCCGAGATTAGCCGTGAACTGCGAACTCGCTGATCAAAAAGGCTAAGTTCACCAGTCCTTAACCAGGATTGCCCCAAATACCTTACTGCCCTCTAACAAAGCTATGGCAAAGGTGGGAGAAAACAGAAATTCAACAAACTACCGTAGGGCATACGGGATGTTAAGCCTGTGGAGAGTGAGTAAGACTCTTTGGTACAAGGTACCAGAAAGCGTTGCTCCGTGAATCAGGAATCTCCCGTTACATCCGTCAGGATTAACGGCGAGAGTGTCAACCTAATGATTTAAGATTGTAGAAACCCAATTAGCTGAGCAACCAAATATAGGAGGACCACTTATGGCGATTGTACCAATGAGGCTGCTGTTGGATCACGCTGCTGAGAATGGTTACGGCATTCCAGCTTACAACGTTAACAATATGGAGCAGATCCAAGCAATCATGCTGGCTGCTAAAGAAACAGATAGTCCCGTGATTTTACAGGCTTCTCGTGGCGCTCGCTCATACGCTGGAGAAAATTTTCTTCGCCATCTGATTTTAGCGGCAGTGGAAACCTATCCTGAGATTCCCATTGTGATGCACCAAGA
The DNA here is from genome assembly GCA_049589015.1 of Phormidium sp. Classification (GTDB taxonomy): domain Bacteria; phylum Cyanobacteriota; class Cyanobacteriia; order Cyanobacteriales; family Aerosakkonemataceae; genus Floridanema. The sequence continues at coordinate 6,989 of JBAVZX010000318.1, forward strand.
TCATGGCAATGCGCCATCTACTTGCTACTCAGCCATGAAAAATGGGTTTACTAGTGTGATGATGGACGGCTCTTTAGAAGCTGATGCCAAGACTCCTGCCAGCTACGAGTACAACGTTAATGTTACTCGTGAAGTAGTAAACGTTGCTCACTCGATCGGCGTTAGCGTGGAAGGCGAACTAGGTTGCTTGGGTTCTCTGGAAACTGGAATGGGTGACAAAGAAGATGGTCACGGTTTTGAGGGTACATTGTCTCATGATCAACTGTTGACCGACCCTGATGAAGCTGTTGACTTTGTGGAACAAACTCAAGTTGATGCTTTGGCGGTGGCTATTGGTACCAGTCACGGTGCTTACAAGTTTACCCGCAAGCCAACTGGTGAAATCTTAGCTATCAGCCGGATTGAAGAAATTCACCGCCGCTTACCTAACACTCACTTGGTAATGCACGGTTCCTCCTCTGTGCCTCAAGATTTACTAGACTTGATTAACCAATACGGTGGTCAAATTCCTGAAACTTATGGTGTACCTTTGGAAGAAATCCAAAAGGGCATTAAGAGTGGTGTTCGGAAAGTGAATATTGATACCGACAACCGTTTGGCAATCACTGCTGCGGTACGGGAAGCGTTAGCCCAAAAACCCAGTGAATTTGACCCCCGTCACTTCCTGAAGCCTTCGATCAAGTATATGCAAAAAGTTTGTGCTGAGCGTTACCAAGCTTTTGGCACTGCTGGTAATGCTAGCAAGGTCAAGCAAATGTCTTTGGATGATTATGCAGCTAAGTATGCTAAAGGTGAATTGAATGTTGTTACTAAGACTGCTGCGAAGGTCTAAGTTGCGATTTTGCTAATTTAGTCCTTAATTTAGGTAGATTTTGCGGGTAGTTTTTGAAGCTACCCGTTTTTTTTGGTTTGTAGTAGCGACTTCAGTCGTATTTTGCTAGCGGTGCCACGACTACGAACAATCAGTTTGTAGTGACGACTTTAACCGTGCTTTTGCAATTTAGGAACAATTGAAGTCCGTGACAACAGATTTTTTAATCTTTGACTTCGAGAACTGATTCGGGTGATGGGGGATTGAGTTTAGTGTTAGTGGGTGAGTTATCGTTGTTGGGTTTGATTATGGCTGAGTTATCTTTGGTGGTGTGATTGGTGTGGGTATTTTGTTGGGCTTCGTCAGCTTTTCGGACGGAACGTACTGAGGTTAGTGCTTCTTTGATGACTACTGCGGTGGGTACTGCTACTACTACTCCTAAGAGTCCGCCGATTCTGGCTCCGGTTAAGATGGCGATGAAGACCCAAAAGGGGTTTAATCCGGTTACACTGCCTAATACTCTGGGGGCAATGATATTTTCAACTATTTGTTGGACGATGAGGGCAGCGGCTAGGACTTGTAAGGCTAAGCCGATGTCTCTTAAAGCGACGAGAAAAACTACTAGTCCAATGCCGACGGAACCGCCAAAGGGTACGAGTGCCATTAAACCAATTGTGAGGCCAAACAGCAAGCCGAAGGGTACTTTCATTAAGAGGAAAACGGAGATTAACCCGGAAGCCATGCAGGTGGCGAGGATAATTTGTCCGGTGAAGTAGTTTTGAAAGCTCGATCGCAATGTTTGAGAGAATGGTTGCTGAATGCGTGTCGGTAGCCACTGAATTAAGCTGACCCAAATATCTTTGCTGTGGAGGAGTAAGTAAAAGGTTACTACTACAGTCAACAAGACATCTAACAATCTGACTACAGTTAATACTGTCAGGTTTAAGGCGAGATTGAGGGTTCTTCCGGCTATATTTTGTAGGTTTCCTTTTAAGCGATCGTTAATTTGCGCGATTAATCCATCGAAACTGATCGGTAAACCTACTATGTCAACTCTTTCGTTGATCGTTACTAGTTGGCGTTGTCCTGAGTCGATCCATTCTGGTAATCTTGCTACTAACTGTTGGGCTTGATTAAAGGCAAGTGGCACCAGTGTTACTCCCACTGCTACTAAAATAAACACTGTGAGTAAGAACACAAAGATTGCTGCTTGAGCTCTGTTGACTCCCCGTTGCTCTAGCCAGTCTACTGGATAGCTGAGGAGAAAAGCTAATAGGGAAGCTACCAGCAGAATCACAAACAGGGATTCAAAATAACCAAAAATTTCCGAAAAAGCCCAAGCATTTAACACGGTAAGTGGTGCTGCTAGGGCAATTACTAGTAGGCGCGACAATGGGGTTAGGGATTCCCACCAGTTGAGTAATTTACTTTTTGGTGGTGATGGTCGAGAACTAACCATGAAACTAGCTCAATTTTTCAGTGGTGTTAGTGATTAGTGTAGTAGGGCTGGGATAAGATCACACTAACCTTTTGAGGGTACATGGGTTTTTTCGCTATTTTGCCGATCGGATAACCTTAATTTAGATGAAAACTCGGTGTTGTAAGCAGGGCATTTGACGGCGGACTTGTTCGAGGCGCTGGGGGTCAATTTCTGCTACGGCTACTCCTGGTCGATCGCCCCCGGCATCGGCTAAAATTACTCCCCAAGGATCAACGATCATGGCGTGTCCGTGAGTATGTCTCATGGCGTAATGTCTTCCTGTTTGGGCGGGTGCGATGACGTAACAGGTGTTTTCGATCGCTCTAGCTTGTAATAATACCTGCCAATGGTCTTTACCAGTGTAAGCGGTGAAGGCTGCGGGAACAAAGAGGACTTCGGCTCCCATTTGGGAGAGGTGACGGTACAGTTCGGGGAAGCGCACGTCGTAACATACGGAAAGTCCGAGATTTCCCAATTCTTTCGATGGGTAAATTGGGGGAATGCGCGTTCCCGCCATGACGGTGCTAGATTCGCGATAGGTGTTTCCGTCGGGTAAGTCCACGTCGAATAGGTGTACTTTCTGGTAACAGGCGAGTTCTGTACCATTGGGATCAATGAGTAAAGCAGTGTTGTAAACTCTGCCATTATCTAAGGGTACGGGAAATCCGCCGCCTAAGATGGTGATTTGGAAGCGTTGCGCCATTGTTTTGAGAAATCTTTCGCTTTTTTGGGCGATTTCTTCTGCTTGGGCAATTTTGTCTTTTTCTTCGCCCATAAAGGAGAAGTTTTCTGGTAAGCTGACTAGTTCTGCACCCCGACGCACTGCGAGGTCGATTAATTCTTCTGCCTGAATCAGATTTTTTTCTAAATCAGGTACACTGGTCATTTGAATGGCGGCGGCGAGATAAGGCTTCATAGGTCGAATTAAGTAAAAGAAAGCAAAGTGTTGGCTTCTGTTTAATGTTGATCCTCAGTCGTCTCTAATACAGAAGTAATGGTATTTTAACTAACAGTGCGATCGCCTAAGCAATGGGTAGCATGATTGCTGTTGAGGAATGGCTCGGAAGAATTGGAAAAATCTCAACTCAAAAATTTTGGTTTTACCAAAAAAATGGGTTTAAAGCCCCGTCCTTGTAGGACGGCTTTCTTGAATTATGATATACTTATACCAAATTAATCGGCGTAAATATGTTGGTATTTGAGGCAAAACTTGAGGGGACAAGACAACAGTATGAAAGGCTTGATGAAGCCATTCGTACCGCAAGATTTGTTCGCAACAGTTGCATCAAATACTGGATGGATAACAAGGGGATTGGCAAATACGAGTTGAGTGCTTATTGCGCCGTCCTTGCATCAGAATTTTCTTGGGCAGGAAAACTTAACTCTCAGGCTCGACAAGCATCGGCTGAACGAACATGGAGTTCCATCGTTCGGTTCTACGATAACTGTAAAAAAGGTAAGCCTGGAAAAAAGGGTTTCCCAAAATTCAAAAAGCATCAAACTCATGGTTCTGTTGAGTACAAAACCACAGGCTGGAAACTCGCGGAAGATAGGCGAAACATCACCTTCACCGATGGATTTGAAGCAGGATGTTTTAAGCTGTGGGGAACTCGCGACTTGCACTTCTACCAGTTGAAACAGATTAAGCGAGTTCGAGTTGTCCGTCGTGCTGACGGGTACTACGCTCAGTTTTGTCTGGATGTGGAACGAGTA
>JBAVZX010000319.1:0-1911 GCA_049589015.1 Phormidium sp.
CCATTGTCCAATGGGCGTGTAATTTGGCGGTTGCGTAAGGATTCATCGGTCGAAAAGGCGTGTTTTCATCTTGAGGCGATCGCTCCACTTGCCCAAACATTTCCGAACTGCTAGCTTGATAAAATCGAGTTGCTAAACCTGCTTGCCGCACTGCCGTTAACAATCGAGTTGCCGTTCCAGTAACTAAATCTAGGGTTCCCACTGTATCATTCCAAGAATCTGGAACAAAACTAGGAGCAGCTAAATTATAAATTTCTTGAGGTTTTACTTGTTGGAGCAAGCCGGAAAGCACTGTACTATCAGTCATATCGACGGCATAAATCTCTAGTTTTTTAACTAAAGAACCCAACTTAGCGATATTACTTTGCCGTTGAGGTAATACCAACCCCACTACACGATAACCCTTTTGCAAGAGAAATCGGCTTAAGTAATAACCGTCTTGACCTGTAACTCCTGTAATTAGTGCTGTCTTAGTCATTAGCCATTAGTCATTAGTCATTAGTCATTAGCCATTTGTTATGGGGAATTTAATCTAAGTTTTCTTCTTTCTTTACCCAATCCCCAATCTCTTACCAAATCCCGCGTTTTCCCGTGGGGCGCACTGTCATCCAGTTAGTTTTAGCCACAGCTAATTGTTCTTCTGTAATTCTCGCCCCAGTCAGGTTAGCACCACAGAGATTTGCCCCTCTCAAATTGGCATTCATCAGATGAGCATAACTTAAATCTGCGCCACGCAAATCTGCCCCTTCTAAATCAGCATAACTCAGATAAGCTCTACCTAAGTTAGCATCCCGAAGAATTGCTTGATTTAAACTTGCCCTGCCAAAATCGGCATGAAATAAATTTGCGCCTTGAAGATTGGTACGATTTAATCTAGCTTGATGGAAAATAGCTTCTGATAAATTAACTTTTTGTAAATTTAGTAAACTGAGATTTTGTTGAGCAAAATCCCTTCTACCTTTACTGTAGGAAGTTTGTACTTCTTGCGCGTCTAATTTGCGCTTAATATTTTTACTCTTACTTCCGGTAAAATTATCACTACTAGGGACATTTCCGACATTTCTATTAGTACTACTTCGATAACCAGTAATTCCTGAATGGACATCAGTTCCTTCTAGCCTAGTGCGTCTAGCACGAATTGCCATTGCTGCTTTAACTACAGAATTCGAGGATACTGATCCTTTAGAACCAGTTCCCGAATTTAGGGAATTACCGCCAAACTTACTACCTGATGATGGAGAAGATCCCGGTGGTGAGCCAGCAATCATGCCTTGGGCTAAACTATCAAGGTATGGTTCTAGGTCTAAGGCTCTGAGGACATCGTTGGCGGATTGGTAGCGATCGCGCACTGATACTTCTAACATTTTCCGCAGCACATTAGCCAAATGGTCGCTCAAATGATTGACCATGCGGACGTGCTTTTCCCAGAGCATTTCCCCAGTTGAAGGGTTGTAATCTAAGTCTTTGGGCGATTTAGCGCACAACAAATAAATACAAGTGACTCCCAACGCATAAATATCACTAGCATAAACCGGGCGCATCGCCATTTGTTCTGGTGGTGCGAACCCAGGTGTACCAATAGCATAAGCTGTTAAAGCTGTTTGGTCTGAGCTATTAGTTGCTGCTTGGTTGACTTGGTTTTTCACTGCCCCAAAGTCGATTAATACTAGTTTGCGGTCTTGGTTACGGCGAATCAAGTTCGCTGGTTTAATATCCCGGTGAATTACCTTTTGACTGTGAATGTACTGTAGTACTGGCAGCATCTCGCTCAAGAATTGTTTGACACCTTCTTCGCTAAAGGGGCCATTTTGTTTGACTTCTCTTTGCAGAGTATCTCCAGACACATATTCCTGTACCAAGTAAAATTGCTGATGGTCTTCAAAGTAGTCCAACAGTCGTGGTACTTGGGGA
>JBAVZX010000320.1:0-4956 GCA_049589015.1 Phormidium sp.
GGTTAGTTCCATGTCGCACCCAATCTGTCATATTCACAAAATCATCTTTGTCATAATCTGATGGTGAACCAAATTGTTCCTGAATTTCCTGCATTTCTTTTTCACTAACACGGGGAATCAAAGCTAAAGAAAGAGCAAGTCGTTCTTCTTTTAATACTTCACGGATAGTTTCACGGATGGTTTCTCGTACACTTTCTTGAATGATTTGCTTCAGTTCTTGTGCTTCCATCTTTACTTCCTATTTTTTGAACTAGCTAGTTTTTTCACCAATATATTAACATTTGGCAACCCAAACTACGATAAACTGTTCGGGGGAAAGGGTATGCAGTGCGAGAGTTTCCCCTTCTGGGTTGGTAAATTCGATTTCGTAGGCGCGATCGCTATATTCCTCTACAATAGCACCGCGATCGCCAACCTGAAGCCCTAATTCAGGAAGATCAACCAACATTTCGACTACATCAAATAAATTAGGTTTTTCCCATCTAAATACAGGATCGTTTCAATTGAGTCTAAATATCGAAATTTCTCTTCTTTCGTCCGAAACTCATCAACTTGTGCGTAATATATTTCGGCTTTTTGCATTAATCTTCATCTCCATTAATGGGTAAAGAACGAATGCGAATCCGATCGCGATCGAATATAATAATACTACCTGCCTCAATACTTTCTAGAAGATTAGGGAGATTTATTAGCAAAATTTGTAGCTGATTTTCTGGACGGCGATTGCTATTCCTTCTAAATAAGATAACCGATGGTTTACGTTCCTGTCTGAGTGCTAGTAAAGTACCAAAATCTGTATCTGCTGAAATAATTGTGCGGTTTTCTTGGGCGGCACGGTTAAAAATTTCGATATCTTCAGATGCGTGCATACCATAATCACAAACATGAACGGCATCAAAACCTGCTTGTTGCAATCCAGTTGCTATGCTCGGAGATAAAGCGTTATCAATCAAAAATTTCATGCACTTAATAGGGGTAATTCTCTTTCTCTAACTGCTTGAGCAGCGTAATGTAAAGCTTCCTGAATATCCTCTATTTCCAAGTTAGGAAATGCTGCTAAAATCTCATGTTCTCTCATTCCTTCGGCAAACATCCCAACAACAGTAGCAACGGGAATACGTAAGTCACGAATGCAAGGAACTCCCCCCATTTTTTTCGGATTGACGCTAATTCTTGTAAATCTCATAGCTAATTACTCTCCTTACGATGCTTGACAAAAATGTTAATACTTATTTGTTTAAAATGCAATGATGGATGTTTCGGATCTGCCTTTAGTAACTCATATTTCTTGTCAGCCAGTTCTTGAATTTCTTTCGGTAGTTGGCGGTAACATTCCCAAAATTCAGGCGTGGTAAAATGCTTTAAATCTGGCGGCATTTTCCCTCATCAAATGCTTTTTCGGCTTGTTCAATCAAGTGATCTAATCTGCCTGCTTTTAGATCCTCTTCAATTTGTTTATCCCACTGAGACTCTTGAAATTCGTCCAGCCATTCGATCAATTCTGCCAGTTCATTTTGTGAAAGTTGTGTCACAGATGTTTTAATCTCTGTAATGTTCATAAGCAAATAGCTTTGTTATTGTTATTTTGTTTGGTATTTGTCAACTAAGATAGCTTCAATTGTCACTTACTGCTCAAGAAAATATTTAATTGCCGTATCTCCTAAACCTTGTGTAGCAATTGCACCAGCACTTGCAGAAAATAAGCTACCGAAGCCAGGTATAAATTTCAAAGCAATATCAGCAATGCCTATCATTCCAGCATTTGCACCAAAACCTACCCCTGTAGTTATAGCAAAGTCTTTTACTGTTTGCTCGGAAAATTCACGACCTCCAAGCCAACCAATATACGTCACCATAAAGGTTTGAATAACACCAACAATCGGTATTGCTGCGCCAGGAATTGGATTTACAGAAACAAAACCAGCTAGAGCAACACAGGCTAAAACAACGGTTCTAGCAACAGTAATTTGAAAGCCTTTGAGGTGTGCCATCCTTGCCAAAGAACCGTGAATTTCTTTTGGCGTATACTTAATAACTATTTCAATTAATTCAGTGATGTTCCATCGATAGTCTTGATCTGGAAGTATTAAACCGTTTTTCCCGTCCTCATACTCAGCGTAAGCAACTGTTGGAACAACTGTCTTCAGATGAGGGCGTAAACTTTCCCTATTCCTTAGATAAGCGTGAAAATTGTTAACTATTTCCTGAATATTACGATTTTTTGTTTCATTGTTGGTTGGCAAAGAAACCATTGGAGGAGCTACTTCATCACATTTTGTCAAAACTCCAATAATAGGTAAATCGCGTCGATATTTATTCTTAATTTCTTTATGAATTGATTCACAGATATGGATATCTTCTTGGACAGCAGCACGAACGCCTGCTGGTGTACAAACGAAAAGAATGACATCTGGGCACTCTTTTTTCACCGCTTGCATGATACTCTCATAAGGGTTTTTCGCTGAATCAGCTTGTCTGGGATTTTCTGCTTCTTGTAAGCCCCGCGTGTCCAGAATATGCAGTAAGTCAGTACCGTTGTGATAATAATTTTTCCATTCAGCCTTGCCTGTCTCTGGTTTCGTGTGGCTAATTTCTGCAACCTTTAAACCGCAAATGGCATTGATTAGGGATGATTTGCCCGATCCAGACTGACCAATCACCATAATGCGAGGTGGACGCAAACCCCGTATAGCGGAACCCAGATTGTCTAGCTGTTCCTGAATGTTGCACTTGAAGGGAAAAAACCCTGGAAGTGAGTCAATAATTCCCAGAAGAGTTGTTGCCAGAGCTTCATTACGATTTAATGCCGGGTTTGTCTCACCAGAAAAAGTCATATTTAGACACCCTAGAATGCAAGTGCAGAAGAGATCATGCTATATAAAGCAGAGCTTTTCCTAATGCTAGCTCTGCCGTTCAACAACTGAAAAGCCAAAAAAGTTGGAAAAAGTTGGATCTTTCTAAAATTGGAATGGCAACCGCAAAAAAGTTGCAAAAAGTGGGAAAAAGTTGGGTATAGTAACCACAGTTATCCCATTTACCCGACATTATGGACATTCCTCAGATATTGCAATTTATTGATGAAACTGTTTATGCCAAGACAAACAAACATCTGAATAACTTGCAAAGGAGGATTATCACGGGAATACTGAAAAGTCAAAAATATGCTGATATTTCAGAAACTTATGGTTATAGCGCCCAGCACGTAAAAAAAGCCAGCCACGAACTTTTACAAATGTTATCTGATATCTTTGGTGAACAAGTTAAGAAAAGTAATCTTGAATCTGTATTAGAACGGCAAATAAATCAGTATGTAACAAATTTTGGTGATAAAAGTACCCAAAATGTTATTGGAATTGGCTGCATAAACTTGGATTCTGAAAAATGTTCTCCTAACTCAGAAAAAATTAAATCTCAAACTACTAATTTTCAGCAACAAAGCCAGAATCAAACTAAGATTGAAACTATTGATAAATTACGGAACTTTGGCTTAAGCAATGAGCAAATAGCAGAAGTGTTAGACATACCTTTAGATGTAATTAATCAGATGGAATTGGATGAGTGAATCTGCCAAAAGCTCAATTAAATTATTGATTTCCTTCATCTTCATTTATACGTTGTTCATAATCTGAAATAATATTCCTAATTTCATCCGCTGCAATATCTACTTGTTCAGATTTGGTATAAATAGTCAGCAGAACTATACCTTTTGCCGTTTTGACATAATAAATCAGACGGTAGCCACCACTTTTACCCTTTTGAATGTCGCTATTTCGGACTCTCAGTTTAAAGACTTCATAACCAATTCCAGATATTTTATCTCCAGGTGATTCTCCCTGCTCAAGTTGTTCAATTACGGGTTGTATATCATCACGAATACTGCGATATTTTTTGGCAAGGTTGCGTAAATTACGCTTGAATGTTGGTGCAACTTCAACTTGAATAAAAGGTTGCTCAGACATCATCAATACCTTCCCAAAGTTGGGCGACAGGAATAGTTTGTCCGGTCATTGCTTCATGCCAAGCTTGACGAAAATCTTCTATGATTTCTTCTTTAGGTTGTTCATTTTCATTGATTTCTCCTGCTTCTGGAATCAGGACAATTACTTCAACACGACTGTTTTTATCTGTGATTAGAGGGTGATCTAAAGTAATTTGCCCCTGTTCATTGATGGTAGCCATAACTTTAATTGCTTTCATTGCCTCTCCAAATCGGTTTTAAGGTATGAATATTAATAATTTATTCATTATATTTTATATCTGATACGCTTGCTGAAACCGGATTCAAAGTCTCCCTTTTTAAGGGGGATTTAGGGGGATTGCCTACGGCACGCTACGCGAACGAAAACGCATAAACTCATAACTAGCCACTTGCGTTACTATCTGGACTTACCAAGTAATTCTTAACCTATTCTTAATTTTATTATGCTAGATAAATGCGATCGCCCTACATCACCATCAAACCTAGCATCATAATTAATTTAGCTCATCAGCCAACTCATTAATTAACTCTAAGATTTTGCCCCTCCATCGAAAAATCATGCAATCCTAATAATAGATTTATCGAGAAGGCAGAGTTATGCAAACTTTAGTTGCAACTCCCACCAATCTGAACAATTCTGATTTATCAGATCCGCATCATCTACTAAAAGCACTGCAAGATTTACGCCGAAGTGTTTACCAAGAAGGACAGGAACTTTTTCAAAGCTGGCGACCTTCAATCAAGAGAAAATCTTTCTTATTAAGTGCTTTGAATTTAGCTTATTATTTAGCACTACGCCATCATGATTTACGACCAATCCAAACCGCACTTGTACCTTGGGGATTATCATCTTTAGGTCGCAGTGAATCGAGAGTTTTACCGAATTTAGATGCAGTAATTACTACTTTAGGGCAACTGGTTAATGCTGATTCCAATAGTTTACCAGGTCGTCGTCCTTTGCGGGCTTTTTTTCGGGG
>JBAVZX010000321.1:0-5463 GCA_049589015.1 Phormidium sp.
GATTAAAGCTGTTTCTAAGACTTCGGTTAAGACAACTGCTGTTTTTTTATCATTTTCTTGACGATAATCGTGGCTATAAATCGCTGGGTGGATGTTGATGAAGACATCGGCTAAGAAGTTAGCACTGGGTTGATATTTTAAGGTAATCGGAACGATGGGAATGGAGGTAAATTGAGGTAACTTTGTTTCGGCTTGTAAGACTAATCTCGCTAATCCAGGTTTTAGCGATCGCAAAGTTCGATCGCGCACAATCCCCCCTTCAGGAAATAACACCAATCTTTTTCCAGATTGTAACAACTCAATTGCATTACGCATACTAGATACGGTAGGATGACTTAAGTCAACCGGAAAAGCTCCCAATCTTTCAATCAACCAGCCTTGAATTCCCCCAAATTGATTAGAATTAGTCATGAAAAACAGGGGTTCTCTGCTCACTAAACTAATTAATAACGGGTCCCAACGGCTATAGTGTTTCGGTGCAATTACCACTGAGCCAAATTCTGGTAAATGTTCCTCGCCTTTAATAATAATTTTACCAAAGTACAAGCTGAGCAAAATTCGATGAATGGGAAAAATTGACCAGTAAAGCCAAGGCGATACATGAGGCGATAACGTAATTTTGGAGTTCATTTTTAAATTAGTCAATATAAAAAATACCCTCAAGTTTTAACTTATTAAACAATTTATGGTATAATTTCTCAAAATTAAGTGTTCAATCTACTTGGGGATGAAAAATCAAGGAAAATGAATCAGCGGTCGTCAAGAACTCACCGTCAACCCTAACGGGTATGACGGGAGCTTGCAAAAGCTCTAACTTGACCAGACTAAGTGTTCCGCGCACTACGTTATTCAACTCACGAAACCTACAGATGCGTGCCAGTTTGTAGCTCTTTCGTACAGCTTTAAACAGGTGTAAGAGTTAAACCAGTGAGTTGTACCAAACACAAGGTTGAATAACATTGTCGAGGCAAACCCTAACCAGTAATGAGAGGTGCAGTAATGCGCGTTTTCGTATTAGACAAAAACTTAAATCCTCTTGACCCTTGCCATCCAGCAAGAGCAAGAGAACTATTACATAAAGGGAGGGCTAAATTATATAAGTACTATCCTTTTACCATTGTTCTGCAAGATAGAGTTATTGAAGAATCTACAGTGCATCCTCACAGAATCAAAATCGATCCAGGCTCTAAAACAACTGGCATTGCTGTTATTCAAGAAGAAACAGGGCGTGTCACAAATACCTTGGAAATTTCACATAGAGGTCAGCAAATTAAAGATGCACTTGAGTCTCGCAGAGCCTTACGTAGAGGTCGCCGTAATCGGAAAACTTGTTACCGTAAACCTCGTTTCTTGAATAGAACTCGTAAACAAAGCTGGCTGACTCCTTCGCTTGAGAGTCGCATTACCAACATTGAAACTTGGGTAAGGCGAATTAGGAAACTTTGTCCAATTACTGCTATCTCTCAAGAGTTGGTACGCTTTGATTTACAGCAAATTCAGAATCCTGAAATTAGCGGATTAGAGTATCAATGCGGTGAATTATTCGGTTTTGAGGTTAAGGAATATCTACTTCAAAAATGGAGTAGAAAGTGTGCTTATTGCGGTGCGGAAAACGTGCCATTTGAAATTGAACACATCCTTGCCAAAAGTAAAGGTGGATCTGATAGAGTCAGTAACCTTTGCCTTAGTTGTCATCCTTGTAACCAAGCCAAGGGAAACAAATCTGTTGAAGAGTTCCTGAAAAAGAAGCCAGAAGTTCTCAGGCGAGTTTTAGCTCAAGCGAAAGCGCCCCTTAAAGATGCCGCAGCAGTTAACGCTACCCGATGGGAGTTGTACAGAAGACTCCTGTTAACTCGACTACCTGTAGAAGTAGGTTCGGGAGGTCGGACAAAGTTTAATCGCAAGATTAGAGGGATTGAAAAATCTCATTGGACTGATGCAGCTTGTGTTGGATATTCAACACCAGAGCGATTGCTTCTTAATGGCGTTAAACCTTTAATTGTTAAAGCCAAAGGACACGGAACTCGCCAACGTTGTCGTCCTGATAAATTTGGATTTCCCAAGGCTCATGCTCCCAAGGCTAAGTTTTTCCAAGGATTTCAAACTGGAGATATTGTTAAGGCTAATGTCCCTTGTGGGAAGTATGCGGGTCTATATGTTGGCAGAATTGCTATTCGTTTTAGACCTAGTTTTATCCTTCAACTACCTACTCAAAAGTTTGACGTACATCCGAAATATCTGAAAACTATTCATCAGGCTGACGGCTATGAGTACCAGTTCTGAAAAAGATGATAGTGATTAGGTAAAATAACCCAAGCTAAAATTTCTATCTCATTAGTGATAAACTTCTCAAATATTGTATCTAGTAGTTGTTGACGGCGAAATTCAGAATGTAAATGACACTTATGTTCGTAACAAGCTGATGTTAACAAATAAAGCGATCTATTCCTTACTTGATGCGGTGGTGAGTGAGGTGGGAAACCACGTTTTAAGCGTTGCTCAACTAATTCAGCTTTTTGTTTTGGAGTTAATTTACGATATTCGTACATAATGTGAGCCTTTTTTTTCTGTTTGTTGTGGGTGCTTTAGCACGACTGAAACACTGAAGTGTTTACAACGGACGGGTTTTGGGGTTCGTTGTAAACGCTTCAGCGATAGGGAAACACTGAAGTGTTTACAACGAACGGTTGAATTAGTTATTTAAGGCGCGTAAAAATCGCTCCATACTGGCGAAGATTCCGGGTTTTTTCGGTTTTGGTGTATCACCAGAATCATTATTTGTTGGTTGAGTTGCTTTGATTAAAATTTGATCGATTTCTTCACCAACTGGTTTTTTCGGTAATTCCATTAACAATTGATATTCGCCGTTATTTTCTAACCAAACTTGCCAGATACCAGGGTAGCAGCGGAAAATTGCTGCACCTTGTAATGGTCGAACATAGTAACAGGAAAAGAGTGTACTCAGAAAACGTTCACGCAATTGGCGTGTGCTGTAACCAATTCCTACAGTACCCGCATCTTCTAAGTGGGGGTTGAGTAAAATTACAGGTCGATCGCCAACTGCATTACAAATTTTTTCCACTTCTCCCACTTCTACAGAACTGGGATCAACTAACAGAAAAACATCATCTTCGGGAGCAATTTTATCTTGTACTGGCAATCTACCTAAACCAATATCTTCTAATTTGTAGGGAATGTCTTTTCCCCAGTCGCGTCGCGCCAACGCTGCTGCACCTGCATCCGGGAAAAATATTTTCACTTGGGGACGAGTTTTTGCTTCTGCGTCTTCACTTGGCTGGAAAGTTGGCAGATTGTCGAATACTGGGAGAAATTCCCATGCGATCAACTGCGCTTGCAAGGCGATTTCGGGAAATACCATTTCCACTTGGATTCTTGTTTGTCCGTCTGCGATCGCTGCTAGGGTAGCTTGTTTAGCTTGAACGATCGCTTCTTCTAAAGTATTGGGAAGTTCCACCATAAAGAATTTGTGGCTGGGTTTCAGGTTATCTTATTAGTATTATTCACAAACGCCACTCACACCATCTAAAATTCTTTGAATTTAACAACCTTTCATTTCTTGTCCCCGATTCGGAGCAATGATCGGCCACATAGTTTTTATTTTACTTTCGTCTTTACGTCGGACTGCTTCAATTAATTCCATCATTTGAGGAAATTTAAATCTAAATAATCTCCCTTCGGCTTGAAAATCTGCGATCGCTGCTTGGGGAGAACCTGAAAAATAATTAGCAAATCCTCTATTTTCCCGGACTAAAGGTGTAGAATTGTTCAGTTTAATTGATTGAGTATAATCAGCAATAGCTGCCCGATAATTTCCCGATCGCGCATAAGCAGTTCCCCGAATAGCATAAACTAAATGAGCATTAGGAAAATCAGGTTTGAGGCGCAGGAGAAAATTGTAATTAGCGATCGCATTCGGTAAATTTCCTAATAACACATAACTGTTACCTCGGTAGAAATAAACGTTTGCATAGTGAGGATCGCGCCGCAAAGCTTCATAAAAATTTGTTAAAGCACTGCTTAATTTATAATTGAAATAATCTTGCTTTCCTCGACAAAAATACTGCTCTACCAAAACATTAGGAGATGAATTAGCCAAATTAGTCGGGAAGATCGGATTTTCCAGCAAACAATTTGAGGCCAAATAAGCTGAACAAATTGACAACATGATTACCTATTCAATTTATATACACAAAAACACTTACAGAAATTCTAAAGGTAAAAACTAGACTTTAGATAAAGCTGGTTCTGGAGTCAACCTTTGTAAAACTTGCTGCAAAACCATCGCCGTCCAATCTACATCTTCTTCCGTAGTATAACGCCCCAAAGTCAGACGAATTCCAGCTTTTGCCACTTGATTGCTGTAGCCCATTGCCAATAATATTGGACTAGGATTAAGTTTACCACTGTTACAAGCAGCACCAGCACTAATCCCAATTCCGGCTAAATTCAATTGGCGGACGATCGTTTTCCCACTTAATTTTTCCCCATCAGCATCTAGCAAACAAAAACTCAGATGATGAGGTAAACGCTGCCAACGATGACCAGTAATTTTGAGGTTTTTTACCTCAGATAATTGGTCAAAAAGGCGATCGCGCAACCCGATCAATCTCGGCGTTTCCTGACTCATTTCTTGCGCCGCCAATTCCGCTGCCACACCAAAACCTGCAATTATTGGTACAGCTTGAGTTCCCGATCGCAATTTCATTTCCTGACCCCCACCACCCAACAAAGGCACCAACTCCACACCCGGACGGATATACAATGCGCCTACACCTTGAGGGCCGTAAATTTTGTGACTAGAAAGGGAAAGTAAATCTATTCCTAATTTTTGCACATCGATCGGCAATCTTCCCGCAACTTGCACGGCATCAGTATGAAATAAAACCCCATGAGAACGGGTAATTTCGCTCAATCTTTCAATTGGTTGTAAAGTTCCCACTTCACTTTGACCATGAATAATTGAAACTAAAACTGTGTTCGTTCGCAAAGCATTTTCCAAATCATTTGGATTCACCCAACCCCAATTATCCACAGGTAAACGAGTGATTTCCCAACCCCAACTTTCTAACAATTTTGCAGGTTCCGAAATCGCCGAATGTTCCACACTAGAAATAATAATATGTTGCGGTTGAGAATAACATCGCGCCACACCTACGATCGCCAAATTATCTGCTTCCGTACCACCAGAAGTAAAAATAATCCCATCAGCAGGGGCATTAATTAACCCTGCTACCTGCATTCTCGCCTGTTCTAATACCGTTGCTGACCTTTGCCCCCACTCATGCAAACTGGAAGGATTTCCCCACTGTTGAGAGAGGATTTGTTGCATAAGTGCGATCGCCTCTGGACGGGGCGGAGTTGTGGCACTGTAATCTAAGTAAATTTGCATATTTTTAACTCTAACAGTTTCAACAACAAGTTATTTATCTTTCAGCATATAAC
>JBAVZX010000322.1:0-8700 GCA_049589015.1 Phormidium sp.
TCTCCCCATCTCCCCATCTCCCCATCTCCCCATCTCCCCATCTCCCCAGTCCCCCTAGCTTTGCCAAGAACCGGAAAAAATACCTCTAACAGCGACATCAATCCGGTTTAAATCTTCATTGAGCAAAAAAGGCCACTCAACCCCGTCGCGAAGTCCCTTTTCGTAAAAGTGACGACTCTCAAAACTCAACAAATGCAAGGCATACACCAATTCTTTGTCTAAATTAGGTTCGTCCTTCAAAGCATCGAACACCATTTTTAACGCTAATAATATAGATGTCACCTGTCCAGGTACTGGTGACTTCCCCTGACTCAGGCGCATCAAAAAGTCGTCACCATTTCGCTGGGTTTCCAAGGCGGTTCCTTGATTAATGAGGAAATTTCGGGCTGTTTTGTAATCCATTTTCTCGCCATACCTTTCTGCCCAAATTTTACCCCCTGAGTGAGAGGGTTTATCCTAATTGGCATTTAAAAATGATCTTGAAGTAAGTTCGTAACTCAAAAGTTTGTTGTGAACGCTTCAGCGTTGCAGCACTGAAGTGCTTACAACGAACCGGGAAGTTTGTTGTGAACGCTTCAGCGTTCTAGCACTGAAGTGCTTACAACGAACTGAGAAAGTTTTCTGATTGTGGAACATTCGCTAAAATTAGCAAGTCAAATAAAACAAATAGATGAAATGTAAATGTAATAGTTACTGGTGTATTTCTCATGAAATTTAAATTGTTGACGCAAATTTTTCTATCTACTCTTGCTTTATCTAGCGCTTTTGCGGTGATGACTCCGGTAAAAGCTCAACAAACAGTACCAGCAGAAAGATTGCCAGAAGAAAGTGTTGTACCTAATCCACAACCGGAAAATTTAACTACTACTTTTGAATGTGTTACTGAAGGTAGAAGTTATGCCACAGTTGCTCGGAGAGGAGACAGAGTTACTGCACCTTTGATTCTTTGGAGAACTTTCGAGTTTGGTAGTCAATATAGTCCAGAAAATCGTTGTCGCATTGTTTCCGATCGCCTAACCAGAGCAGTTTACGACAATGGCGGACGACTAACTAATTTACAATTAACAACTGGCAGAGTCAATAATTTACCTGTAATTTGTTACACCAACGGTGGGCAATATGGTTGTGATTCCAGAAATTTGCTCCTAACTTTAGATAGGAGTAATGCTAGTAACCCTAATGCTGCTTTGGATAATTTATTAAATTTTGGTGTCAGCGGTTCTGGTGTACCAGTAGTTTCTTTTGCTCCTTCGCAAGGATTTAATCGTCGTCCATCATCTACGCCAAAACGGATTAGTTTGGAAAGAATTGTTAATGATGCTTTTGAAGATAAATATGCCGATGATCAAACGCCTATTGTCCGCCCACAACCGCCTGTTTCTCGTCCCAGAAATCCGGTTTCTCGCCCTCAACCTGTAAATAATGGGATTTAAGATTAGGGTTGATTTAGTAATAGCTAAATAGAAATGTACCTGGGAGGTTTTACACTTCCCAGGTTGGTCATTTTTTGATATCTTAAAAATGTTCTTTAGGGAATTAAACGATTGTGGTGTGGTTGTTATTCTGGTTGATTTCTCATCAATCTTTAGCTGTGCGCTTGGGTGCGATCGCTACTTTATCTACAGAACTATTACCTGCAAAAACTCTGTCAAATTTAGCGAATTTAGAGAAACAAGTAAATCTTAAACTTTCCCAAAATCTAGCAGTAAATAATGTTTCTGTACCGGAAATAGCAAGACAAGTTACTGTGAGAATTTTCTCTAATTCTAGTGCTGGTTCTGGAGTGATTATTAACCGTCAAGGGCAAGTTTATACAGTACTTACTTGCGATCATGTACTAAATGAAAAAGATAGTAATAATTATACAGTTTTAACTTCTGATGGTCGAACTTATCCCGCTAAAAAGTTAAATTATCCTCAATTTGGAGACAAGGATTTAGCCGTAGTACAATTTACTAGTCCGCAATTTTACCAAGTAGCAGAAATGGGAAATTCGGATGTTTTAGCAACAGGTGAAACAGTATATGCGGCGGGTTTTCCGAATTGGTATTGGATTAATCCGAAAGCAATAGAAAGCACCCGTGATTGGGGAATGAGGGCTTTTCGTTTAACTAGGGGAAATGTGGAAATGATTTCTGCGCGATCGCTCCCCAGAGGATACCAATTAGGTTACACTAACGAAGTAGAAAATGGCATGAGTGGTGGGCCAGTTTTAGATCAAAATGGGCGATTAATTGGGATTAATGGTAGATTGAAATTTCCCCCCCAAGGGATTACCGTTTATAGATTTGCTGATGGTACAATGCCAGCAGCCGCAGTTTTTCAAAGGATGGAATCATTAAGTTGGGCAATCCCAATTGGTACTTTTCGGCGATTATTCAGGTAAAATTTTAGGATAATGGCAAGTAATGTATTTGCCCTTCCCATTCACCTTCATTGCTGCATTCTGCTAATAGGAGGATGTCTGCTATTGTGCGATCGATTGTCTCATCAACGCTAACAACAAATATTCCTGGAGTCGGTAACTCTTGGGCAATTCTTTGTTCAGCAAATGCTGTAATTGTGGTGACATCATGAGTCAATAAAACTCGCCCTTCTTGACTCGCCCATTCTAACAGTTTTGCGTCATCTATTCCCGAAAAATTAATCTCTCGAAGGCAGACAATATCCAATTCTGGTTTAAGATTTAGTAACTCCTTAACGAGGTTGTAATTAAAATTTTCATCAGCGACAAATCGCAGCATATTTTATGACTAACTCCGACGTGCTAAAAGGCGATCGCGCACACCCTGATCGGCAAATTTAGCCTCATTTAATTGACGAATTTCGCTAGCTTGTTGTTGACGTTCTTCTAAATAAGCATCAACATAAGGGCGATATCGCAGATAAAAAACTATTGTCGCATACACATCAACTAATTGCAAAGATGGGTATTGGGAAGCAATTTCTGATGCAGTTTTCCCTTGATTAAAAGTAGCAACAATTGTGTCAAGAGTAACTCGCGTTCCTTTAATTCGCACTACTCGATCGTCACAAATTTCGAGAGGAACGGGTTCATCGGGGAAGGAAATAGGCATAGTATTTAACTTAGAGGGTTTTGTTTTTAGAGTATACTTGCAGTTAAGGTTATGGCTGTGATTTGACTCACAAGTAAAAATTTCAACCAGAGTTAAAATTACCAAGACGAAAGTCAAGAAGCTGAACATTTTCTAAAAAGCTGGATATTCCAGTAGTCTAAGAGTGTAGCGATCGCCTTAGCGAATGACTGTGCAACAACAAGACCAATATTAATCAGCTATCCGAGCCAAACTTTTCAAAGAATGGTTAGATAAGCTTTATTCATGGATAAATAATAGTAAAAGTAGTTCCTTGTCCAGGGATTGAACTAGTAGTAATCACCCCTCCTATTTTATTTAATTCTGAGCGAATTATATCCATACCGAATCCTAGACCAGCCCTCAGATCTCGGTTATCTTTGGTAGTAAAATCTGGATGGTAGAGAAGTTCGTACACATCTGTGAGAGACATACTTTGGGCTTGAAAAGTTGTAATTAGACCCTTCTCAATTGCCTTAGTTTTCACTCGTTCGATATCAATTCCAGCGCCATCATCAGAAAAGGCGATCGCAGTCTGATTCCCTTGGTAAAAAAGACGAATCTTAATCTGACCTACGGTCGATTTACCTGCTGCTTGTCGGACTTCTGGTAATTCTATTCCATGAGCGATCGCATTGTTAATTAAATGAGTTAGTAACTTACGTAAATGCTTAAGTAAAGATTCATAAATTAACTTTTCTCCCCCTTCAATTATAACTTCTGCCTGCTTACCATACTCAGCAGCCGCTTCTTTTACTGCACTATAAAGAGGAAATATTTGTGCAATTTCTGTAAAAGGTATATGAGGATTTATTAGTAGTTTTAGGTGTTTATGAACAGATTCAAAAACAGGTTCTATTTTTGAAACAACTTTACTAGATAATTCTTCTGTCAAACCAAATATTGAATCTAGTTGATTTACCAACAAATCCAAAGCATCAAAAATTTGCAGAAATAACGATTGTAGTTGTTGGTCAAAATTGAGTGAATTATCTGTGACAATTTCCAGATATGTCCCTAACCGATTGGCTATTTTTTCAATACTTTTTATATTTAGCACTTCTGCCCCAACTTCGAGTGACTTGAGAGCACGCAGAGTTTCATGAAATGATTCTAAGTCTTTCGCTTCTTGCAAATTCAGCAAACCTTTTTCAATTACGTAAAGGTAGTCTTTGGCATTTTCGATAAACTCTTTGATGAATTCTTGTTCGTTGTCTGGTTGCATAATAGATTTTTGCTCTGCAAAGGGTTAAGCGATTATTCAGAATAATTAAAAGTTATTGTTCAGCGAACTCACAGTTAGATATTACAATTAATTCTATAGCTTCTCGTAAACTTTCTCTTGCTGCTTCCAAAGTTTTTTCCTGTACATTAACACCGGATAACTCTTCAACATAGCCAATATACCAGTCGTCTACCTTTTCAAAGATTGCAGTAAATAGTTACTCTCAAAGAAAGTTTGTTCTTTATACTTTCGCCGAATTTTCATATACAAACTACACTCCAGAATTTAGATTTAAGCCTGTCACCACATTTCTACTAGTAATTCATCTTATTAAGTTGAGTAAAAATTTCCTTTTCAATCAATAGATTAATCATCTTAAATTAGCTCCAAACTAAACTGTAACACCTTCCAATTCTTCATCAGTCAAATCATACAAATCACGCAATCTTTGCAACTTATCCTTACTTGGTTGCCAAAAACCACGTCCATTTGCCTCTAACATTCTGCCAATAATATTGCGGAAAGCTTCGGGATTTGCTTTGCGTAATTTCTCCGCCATTTCTGCATCTAAAGCATAAGTTTCCGCAGCTTGATCGTAAACCCAATCATCAGTAAAATCAGCAACACCACCCCAACCTATTAACGCTGTCATCCGTTGAGAAATTTCATAAGCGCCACCACTACCTTGATCTGCCATTGCTTCTGCCCATTTGGGATTTAATAATTTTGTGCGATACTCCATTCGCAGCAAATCTTCTAAATTTCGCGGAGTTGTATCTTTAGAAAAACTTTCCACAAAACTAGCACTAACCTTTTTCCCTCGTTGTTTTTCCGCTGCTTTTTTCAATCCCCCAGTGTTAGCGTAATATTCCTGAATATCAGTTAAACCATATTCAACGGAATCGATTTGTTGCACAACTCTTTCGGTAGTTTGCAGCAATTGATTGAGGATTTCGGTTCGCGCTTCCCCTTTATCTTTTCTGCCAAAACTGAAAGCATTTCGCCCTTGCCAAGTGTTCGCTAATTCATCGCCTGTTTCCCAATTTGAAGCAGTAACTTGATCGTTTACTAGCGAACCATAATCACCCGCAGGATTAGAAAATAAGCGTGCAGTGGGATTTTCTACACCTTGTTTTTGCAATGCTAAAGCGTGTTTGCGGATAAAGTTTTGCTCTTCTGGTTCATCTATATCAGCTGCACGTTGAAACAAATCATCTAACAATTCGATAATATTCACAAAACTATCGCGGAAAATACCGGAGAGATTTGCTAATACATCAATTCTGGGATGTCCGACTTCTGCTAATGGTTTTAATTCGTAACGAACAATTCGCCCAGTACCTTCTTTTATTGGTTCAGCACCTACTAATTCTAAGAGAATTCCTAGAGATTCACCTTTAGTTTTAATGGCATCTAAACCCCACAACATTACCGCTATTGTTTCGGGATATTGTCCGTTTTCTTTGAGGTTTTGGGCGATGATTTTTTGACCTATTTCTCGCCCTCTTTCGTAAGCAGCAGGTGAAGGCATTCTGTAAGGATCTAAAGCATGAATATTTCTGCCAGTTGGCAAAACTCCCGCACCATCTCGCAATAAATCACCACCGGGCGCAGGGGGAATATATTCACCATTTAATCCCCGCAATAAATTAGTTAATTCATCGGTAGTTTGCATCAACAAGTCTTTGAGAAACCCGGTTTCTTGAAGAAACCGGGTTTCTGAGATTTCAGGGTTTTCCCCAAAATAAGCATTCAAATAAGCTGCCATTTCTTCTTCGTTTGGCGGTTCTCCTAAAACGTGCAAACCTGAAGAAAAGAGACGATTTTCCAAAACTTGCAGGTATTCGTAAAGCTTCACTAGATAATGATTAAAAACATCGGCGCTAAACATTCTGACGTTTTCGGGAGTGAAGGCAATTCCTAATTTTCTTGCTTCTTCTAATGGGCAATCTGCATCTAAACCAGTATCGACAATCTTTTTACAAATTGCTTCTTTGAGAACGTAATTTTTTTGTGGATCTTCCCGATATTCGGAGATTAAATCGCGCAAAGTTACTAATTCTTTATACAAACCTGCACGTCCGTAAGGGGGGACATTGTGCGAAATTAGTACGCCGTAACCGCGCCGTTTAGCTAACATTGATTCGGAGGGATTGTTGGCGGCATATATATATAGATGGGGGAGATTTCCTAAGAGAATATCTGACCAAGAATATCCTGTATTTCCTAATGGTGATCCGGGCAACCATTCTACTGTTCCGTGCATTCCAAAATGTACGATCGCATCCCCCCCAAACTCATTCTGCAACCACTTATAAAAAGCTGCATATTGCGGATGTGGCGTTAAATCTTTCTCAAACATTAACCGCATTGGATCGCCGGAAATTCCTAAAGGCGGTTGCACCCCAATCCAAATATTTCCTAATTGGACTCCGCCAATTTGATATTCGTCTTCATAAGTTTTGATGCCTGTTTCGGTGAGAGATTTCCATTGTTTTTCAATGCGACTTGTTAACAGATATCCCAACCATTTTTCTAAAGTGCTGACATGAACTTTATTAGATTGATTAAATTCTTCCCGACTCACTTTTTCCGTATCTGCTTCCTTCACTAAGCGAATTAATTCTTCGCCGTCTTCGGGAATTTCTCCGACATTATAACCTTGTTCTTTCAGTGCGTTGAGTAAGTTAATTAAACTTTTCGGTACGTTCAATAAAGCTGCGGTTCCTACTGCGCCATATCCGGGCGGGAAACCATATAAAATGATGGCGATTTTCCTTTCTGATGGTGGTTTTTGCCGTAAGTTAATCCATTTTTTCAGTCTTCCGGTGAGGCGTTTTACTCTTTCGGGAATCAGGTAAATGTCTTCTCCGACTAAACCGCCGAGGGGTATGGGATCGATCGCCCCATCCAACTCAGGAAGCGCATACAAAACTACACTTTGTAACCCGCCAACACCTTGACGAGTCCAAGAATGAATATCTTGAATTAACAACGGTGCTGATACAATATAAGGTACATTCTTCGCTGTTAAAATGCGTTTTGCTACCTCCACTTGTCGTCCTGCTTCCATTGAACCAGCAGGCCCACCAACTAAAGGAAATCCTATAGTAGAAACAATCGCATCGACTTCTACTGCTTCCTCTGATAAGGAAGGAGTTTCGATTTTTCCCTGCTTTCTTTGGGCGGTTTCATAAGCGGTAGTCATCCAATCTCTAACCGCAACATGACCTTCGACACCATTAATAAAAATCGGTAAAGGTGTTAATCCTGCTTTTTCAAATTCGCGAATTAGTTGGGGAATGTAAGGTTGTTTAGTAATAACGTGCTTGCGATAAAGTAGAATTCCTACTATTGGTTTTGTATTTGTAGGACAGGCATCTTGCCTGTCATTAGATAATAGTGACAGGCAAGATGCCTGTCCTACGGATGATACGGATGCCTGTCCTACGAGATACCAATCAAGATATTTTTTAGGTGATTCAAAATATCCTTGGTAATCTGGGTGTAATAAACCCATGTTTGGGGTTTCAATTGGTGGGGGGATTTCGCCAACTTTTAAACCTAAGTATTTTTCTGCTATTGTCCAAAACATTGCGGAAACATTTTCAGTTCCGCCAGCGTTCCAATAACCGTAAATAATTAACCAGTTGCGTAAATCTTGGACTTTTTGTACAGGCACATATTTTAATAATTTTGGCCCGACTTTCAAAAAGCTAATGTAACCTGCGAGTTTATCTTCTTCTCTTCCATTGCTAAATTTGTCTAAAATAAATTTAACTGGTTTGGGCATTCCTTTGGGTTTATCCCCAATTTTGAAAGCGCCTATTTGAGTTAAACTCATTAATTCTAAAGCTGACTCGAAAACTAAGCGAATGGGAATGTTTCTAACTCTTTCCTGTAACCATAAAACTTGGTCATAATCAAATAGCAAACTGCCAAAAAAGACATCTGCCCCTTGTAATGCTGCTTCTACTTTATCAGGTTCGGTGGTTAAGGCGCGATCGCTAAATACCCGGATATCCAAATCAGAACAGCTTGCAACAGCTAGTTCCGCAGCTTGGCGGTACAAATTAGCGTTGAAAGATTCAAACCCAGCAATTAGAACAATACGTTTCATGACTCAATCTGAAAAACTTTCTTCATATTTCGATCATAAAGGCATTATCAGGTTAAAACAGATAAAGAGTCGAAAAATTGCCATGAGATGTCCAAAAATTCTTTTGTTTGTTTTGATTAGTGTAGTCGCCCCCAATTTAGCATTAATTACTGGATTTAGTTTTGCTCAAACATCTAGCAATCAAAAGGCAGAAGTCACCCGGTTACTTAATCAAGGGATGGTGCTACTAAATAATCAGCAAAAATATCAAGATACTTTAC
>JBAVZX010000323.1:0-5217 GCA_049589015.1 Phormidium sp.
CACCTAGCACAGCAATACCCGAAATAGCATTTGAACCAGACATTAAAGGAGTGTGCAAAGTTGGCGGAACTTTGTTAATCACTTCAAACCCAGTAAAAGATGCCAGAACAAACACAAACAAAGCCGCAATTAATGTTTCCGTCATCGATTTTCAACTCCTAAAAATTGGTGATTTGTACTCAGGAATTGGGTAATTTTGAGATTTCCCACTCACCAGTTCCCAATCCCCAGTCGCCTTAATTAAGCATTAACTGCCAATTGATTTAAAGCTTCTTGCACTTTTTGGTTGCAAATTTCCCCACCGTGAGTAACGCAAGTGTTCTTCACGATATCATCTTCAAAATTGAGGTTAAATTCTCCCTCTTTATTAATCAAGTATTGCAGGAGGGTGAGAATATTTTTCGCGTACATTTGTGAAGAGTGAATTGGTGTGGAAGAAGGCAAATTAATCGAGCCAATAATTGTCACACCGTTATAGCGAACATCTTTACCTGGTTGAGTGCAAGCACAGTTTCCACCTTGTTCAGCGGCAATATCAACTATTACTGAACCGGGCTTCATTTGGGCTACCATTTCTTCAGTAACGAGTAATGGTGCTTTCTTGCCTGGAACTTGGGCGGTAGTGATTACCACATCAGACATTTTGACGTGCTGAGCGATCGTTTCTTGAGTTTTTTGTTTAGCAACCTCAGAAATTTCTTTAGCATAACCGCCTTCAGCCACCGTTTCTTCGTCTAATTTTACTTCTACGAATTTAGCGCCAAGACTTTGCACTTCTTCTTTTACTGCTGGGCGAATGTCAAAAGCTTCTACTACTGCACCCAGTCTCCGGGCGGTGGCGATCGCTTGCAAACCCGCAACTCCTGCGCCGATAATCAATACTTTAGCAGGTGCGATCGTCCCCGCAGCAGTTGTTAACATGGGGAAGAACTTCGGTGCCGCTGCCGCTGCAATCAACGCCGCTTGGTATCCCGCCACAGAAGCTTGCGAGGAAAGAGCATCCATGCTTTGTGCCCTAGTCGTGCGGGGAATTAATTCCATGCTTAAAGTCGTGATCCGGCGTTGGGCTAATCTTTGCGCCAAAGCAGGATTTCCCAAAGGATTAGTAAAACCGATTAAAACCGCGCCTTCTCGCAGCATATCAGCTTCATGCCGACCTTCCCGTTCTTGTGGGGGGCTAACTTTTACCAATATGTCAGCTTCGCCCCATAAAGTATTAGGATCGGAAATAATTTTAGCTCCCGCTGCTGTGTATGCCTCATCAGCAAAAAACGATCGCTCACCAGCACCAGCTTCTACCCACACTTCTATCCCTTGCTTCACCAACCGAGCCACAGTGTCAGGTATTAGGGCTACACGATTTTCACCCATTTCAATTTCCTTGGCAACTGCTAATTTCATTGAACCTCCTTGCTAGTTTAAGTAATTCTATGTAGCCAAAGTACAAATTTAGTTCGTCAGGTTTTTCTTTCCCATTTGCTTATTTGGGTTTTCTCATGATTCAGTTTCTCGATCGCCCGACCGCTGTTCAATCTAATTTGCTCTGTCAACTCTTCTACTTTTTTTATCCTATGTTGTTCCCTCAGTTTTGACCTATTCTCTTTAACTTAATTTTATAGATCCATAATTTGGCTAATGAGAAAATACCTATTTTTTACTTGATTTGGGTGTTTGTCTCTAGTTTCTTAATATTCATACAAGATTCATATACAATTAGACACATTTATAAATATGATTTTAATCAAATAATGTTATTTTGATTACCGAATTTTCCCAGATCCGATTTTACACATCAAAAAAACCCAGAATTTTTTGGACAAATTTAGCAAAAAAGGCGGGATTTTTATCCTGGGTAGGCAACTTCTTGCCTTGATCCCCTATAATCAGAATTACTTTTGCGGAACCGCTAAAACTTATAAAACATCTTTGATATCGTAAATTCAGTGTAAGTTAAGTTTGGTAACAAGCTATTACTCTGAAGCTATACCAGTATCTAGCGCTATGTCTTTGCAACTTTCCTTTCGACGTATACTTTCGGCCTTAGCAGTCACCAGTTGCTTACTCACTGGGACTTCTACCATTGTCTGGGCAGATAGCCTGCCTGGATTTACCTTATTTGGTGGGCCACCTCGCGAAAATCAACTGCCATTTCGCTTAGACTTTGGCGGGAGAACCAACATTTGGGATCGATATCGGCTCAAAATTCCGGCCAAAAAGATGAACTTAGCCGTTTCCCAGTTTGCGATTTCTTATCCTGACTATTACAAAGGCACTTTTGACACCAAAGACATTCAAGTGAGAGTTAAAGGTAAATCTGTACCTCTTGATGAAGTCACCTGGGATAAGGAAAACCGGACTATCCAGATTTTCCCTAGAGAACCAGTACCAGCGGGGAATCAAGTAGAGTTAGTTCTGTCGAATGTGAAAAACCCTGCTTCTGGGGGAATGTTTTACTTCAATTGCAGCATCATGACTCCGGGCGATGTGCCTTTAATGCGTTATATCGGTACTTGGTTGCTGAGTATTGATTAGGTAAGGAAAATCGGTGATAAAATAATAGATTGTGACTTTTTGAATTGATTTTAGGCTCGCCAGCTTGGAGAACCCGTAATGACCCAGCGCACGTTACACGGCACCAGCCGTAAGAGAAAGAGAACTTCTGGTTTTCGCGCCCGGATGCGAACCAAAAATGGAAAACTAGTACTAAAAGCCCGTCGGAAAAGGGGTCGTTATCGTCTAGCAGTTTAAAAAAGCTGTGGCTTTGCCAAAAGCACATCGACTGAAAAATCGGCAGGACTTCTCTGCCTTATTTCGCAAGGGGATGCGTTGCACAACACCCCATCTCACTTTAAGAGCCTTACGGCAGTCAGCCAAACCGGAATCAGCGAAGCAGTCTACCTCTAGATTGCCCAGTCCAGGTGCTACTGCCGCTAAGGGGAATGATGCAGCGATCGCTCAGTCCCAACTTCCCTCGCGAATGGGCATTTCCATCAGCCAAAAAGTTAGCAAGCGGGCAGTGGTGCGAAACCGGATTAAAAGGCAGCTAAAAGCAGCTTTTCGGCAACTCTTACCCAAAGTTGCTCCCGGTTGGTTACTAGTGATAGTGGTAAAACCATTAGCTACGCAGTGCGATTATCATCAATTTCTGCAAGAATTAGAGCAGTTGTTGGTAGAAGCTGAGGTACTCAATGGGCATTCGTGAAGAAGTTTACTATGAGGGCGGCCCTCATATTGGAGATTTAATTTTAAATATTCTCATAGGACTGACGGTGATTGGCTTGCCGTTAACTGTAGGTGCGATCGCCCGTGCCCTGTGGCTGCGTTATCGAATTACCGATCGACGCATTTCCGTCACAGGCGGCTTTCGGGGTCAAGATCGCACTGACATCATTTACTCGGAAATAGTCGATGTGAAAAAAGTTCCTCGTGGCATCGGTCTGTGGGGAGACATGGTAGTAGTTCTCAGAGACGGTAGCCGTTTAGAACTACGGGCGATTCCTAAATTTCGCGCAATTTACGATTACATTACCGAAAAAGCCAAAATTAAGTCAGCAAAAACTACTAGGTAGTTCAATCGTTAAACAAAGGGAACCGAAGCCGACAGAAAAAGCTTTTTCATTCTCAGCTAAATTCCCCCATAGTTTGATAGGCAGCTATCCCTTGATAACGCTGCTTCACAAGATAGATTAGATAAAGACAATACAGCGCTTGTAGGTAGACTTCATAAGCATGGATTTTGGTGTAAGTTTTCTTTCCAACAACGTAATGCTGCCGATCCTAGATTTCTTCTACGGGATCGTCCCCAGCTATGGGTTGGCTATCGTAGCGCTGACTCTGGTGATTCGTTTTGCACTCTATCCCCTAAGCGCTAAATCAATTCGCAGTATGCGCCGCACGCGAGTCACCCAACCGCTAATGCAAAAGCGCGTTAAGGAAATTCAGGAACGATACAAAGACGACCCAACAAAGCAACAAGAAGAAATGGGCAAACTCTACAAAGAGTTTGGCAACCCATTGGCAGGTTGCTTACCTGTAGTGGTACAAATGCCAGTGTTATTTGCCCTATTTGCTACCTTGCGTGGTTCACCATTCTCGGATATAAATTACACCGTGAATGTTCAAGTCCTACCCCAGGAGCAAATCGAACAGGTTCAGCCGCAAGCTTATTCCACTGCCCCCCAAAATATTTATTTCGCTGATAGCAATCATGCTCCAGTGATCGCCTTATTACCTGGGGGAAATCAGCTGGCAGTGGGTGAGAAAAGCAGATTAGAATTTCAAACTCCAGCAGGTAAACCTTTAGAGGCTTTAGTCGCAGAACATCCAGAAATCAAACTTGCTCCGACTTGGAAGGTGACAAAAGGTGAGGAGCGGATCAAAGTAGATGCTAATGGCAATATAGAAGCCTTACAACCAGGTGATGTCACTATTCAGGGAACTATTCCCGGTTTAGCATCTGATAAAGGTTTTCTATTTATCGACGCGCTGGGAAGAGTGGGTGCATTTGATGACAACGGCGCTATCCATTGGGATATTGTGGGAATGGTGCTGTTTTTTGGGATTAGTTTATATATCAACCAACTACTCTCAGGTCAACAACCAGGTGCTTCTTCCAATCCTCAGCAGGATACGGTAAATAAAATTACGCCAGTGATTTTTTCGGGAATGTTTTTGTTTTTCCCACTGCCCGCTGGTGTATTGATGTACATGGTGATTGCTAATATTTTTCAAACTGCTCAGACCTTTATTTTGTCTAGGGAACCATTGCCAGAAAATCTCCAAAAATTAGTGGAAGCTCAAGAAAAAGAAGCAACTACTAAGGAAGGTAAGGAAAGAGAGGCACTCCCATTTGAACCAGGTCGTTCTAAGAAAAAAGCCTCAGGTTAGTTTTCATGACGGATACTCGAATACAACGTGGTCAAAAATGGCTGGAAGAACTGCTAAAGCTAATCAAAGTTCCAGCTATGGTTAAAGCTGAAAAGGCTGAAGAACAAGTAGAATTAGCAGATCCAGAAGAACCAGAAGAACCAGAAGAACCAGCTAGTTACTGGTTAACAATTGATGAAACCCACCTGTCGCGAACACAAATTCAAGCATTGATTGGTAATGAAGGTGTCACTTTAGATGCCATTCAATATTTGGTTAATGCTACTCTCAACATGGGTAAAGAGCATGATGAACAAGCTGCTTACACTGTTGAATTGGATGGCTACCGTG
>JBAVZX010000324.1:0-2713 GCA_049589015.1 Phormidium sp.
CTCGCCATGTACTTGATCGTCTGTTACATCCATATCTAGAATAATTTGAGAAGGAGGCTTTTTATAAGACTGTAAAAAAATGTCAACAAAAACTTTTTCTATCTTTTTGGAGTCATGTTCAATCCGACAATCATACTCCACAGTACAAGCCCAAGATCCAGCTAACTGACCTTTAAGTTTGTGTGTTTGAAGTGATGGCTCAAAAGAGTTTTCTGCCAAAAGTCTCAAAACATCTTCAACTTTGGGTTGTAGTTCCGGGTGTTTGCGGATGAGGGTTTTGTAAGCACGTTTAAACGAGCGAGTAAAGGTGATAATTTTCAACTGTTTAACTCCGCGATCGCTTCATTAACTGTGCCTCGAAAGACGTTTCCTTTCTTGTAATCTTCTTTTCCTTGTGCAATGTTAGCGGCTATTTCGGTGCGACGGTGATCGCTAAGTCTCCGGTGCATAATCCCAAGCAGGGTAGTTTGTTCATCTAGAGATAAGGTTTCGATCGCGTCTAAAATGCTGTCAAATGTTGAGGTTTGCATGGTGAGTTAGGTGGCGAGGCGATGATGGCTCTATCTTATTTTACTGGATTCTTCGACAATCGATCTTTTTAATAAAAGAAGAGATAGAAAAAGCGATCGCATTCCCCATCCCCAAAAAAGGCGATCGCATTTCTAGCTGATGTGAAAAAGGGCGATCGCAATGCCGGAGAAATAATGGAAGTGCGATTGCAAGAGAGCACGCTGCGCGATCGCTTTCAACTACAAAATGGTCAAATAAGTATCCATTGAGGTGTCGGGTAAGAGTTTTAATTGTTGATTTTTCAAATCTAGTTCAATTCCTAATGCTTCGAGAGGAAAAACTCCTAAAAGAGGATCGCGTCCTCCAGGTAATTCTAAGCATTCAAAAGTTCCTTCTCGACCCAATAGGGAAATACTTGCATCTCGGAAAATTTTGGCCTTACTGAATCCGTTAGCAGTCGCTACATCAACTTCTTTGAGTAATTCTAAGCCTAAGAAGGCGATCGCGCTTGCAGGAAGGCATAATGTTGTGGCTTCTGTATCCACAAGGACATTATCTAAAGTTAGCGATCGCACTTCCTCGACTGGAATCAAACCTTGTCTAGCGTTGGCTTGGTCGATACGGTTTGTTATCGTTAAAGTCGTGATAATTTTGCCCATTGGCGTTTCTGTTGGGGTTGACATAATTGTACGTCCTGTCCACTTTACCTCGATTATGACTAATTTTTGAGCAGAGGCGCGATCGCACTCTTCATCCTCAAAAAAAGCGATCGCCCTTAGTTGAAAAAGAGAAAAGGCGATCGCATTCCTCAAAAAAAAGCGATATGCCTACGGCACGCTACGCGAACGCACTTTGGAGAAATGATTGAAGGGCGATCGCGCCATCAATATTTTTCATCAAGCAGCTAGGGGACAAAGATTTAGAGTTGAGCAATCTACTTTAATTTTTGGTCGCAATTCAACTTTAACCAGTGTTTTCATATCTTCATTTTCTGGGGCAACGTAAAATTCTAATTGGCCGTTAACATAGTCAGTTATCTCAATAAATTTTACTAGCTCAAAACATAAAATAACAACTGTTGAATCTGTTAATTTTAATTCAATTTGTACTGATTCCTGCACAAGATTTATGCCAAATTTTAGGGTGACACCTAATGTGTCTTTTACTTCATAACACCAATAACCATCAGAGGGTTGAGAAATTTTTGGTTCTTCACAAAAGAATTCCATAAAAGCTAGTTCATCAAATCCACCTTGCAACTTTATTTTCGTCATTTTTCCCCCTAGATTTAGTCATTTTCCATAGATTATAGCACTGAGAAAACGGCGTGTTCCATCGGGTAGAACTTCCCACGAACTCTGCACTTGGGCAAATTTTCCAGTTCGCCCTGGTAAAAGTGAATCTCGCACTTCTGTATCTACTTCGCCTTCCTCACTTGTATTTTTATCTATAAAACGGTCGATAAATCGTTTGATTGTGTTACTTTCTTGTTGTACTACTTTAACAAGATGATATTGAATTATTTGACGTGATTCAGAATCATCATCAAATCCCAAGCGATTTAGTTGTTGACGATTTTGTAACGCTCGTTTAGAGTTATGATCGTCTGGTTTGATATTTTTATTAAATAAGTAATCAAGTTTTCTGTCATTAATAATTGTTGGTTTTTCTGGGTCGGTGGGTTGATGGGATTGTGTCAATGGGTTAGTTTTCACCGTAAGTTTTTGTAACGGAGAAGATTATATAATATTTACACTCCCAGTCCGACGACTGTTGCGGCTTAAGTTAAAGGCGATCCCACTTTCATTTGGGCGAGAAAAAGTGATTGCTCGATCGCACTTCCTAATCTTTAAAAAAAGCGATCGCGCAGCGTGATCTCTTGCATATCGCCTTTAGTTGAAAGAGAGAAAAGTATTGGTAAATGCAGATATGGTGATTGTTTTTTAGAAGGGTTTTAGACAGGAGAACGCCAATTTTCCATTAGCAAATTGGGTACTCTCTGAAATTCTCCAACGTTAGATGTTACCACAATATGATTATGGGTAATAGCTGTGGCGGCAATGAGTACATCATAAGCACCAATAGGAGAACCTGCTATTTTTAGAATGCTTCTGA
Organism: Phormidium sp.; assembly: GCA_049589015.1. Lineage (GTDB taxonomy): Bacteria > Cyanobacteriota > Cyanobacteriia > Cyanobacteriales > Aerosakkonemataceae > Floridanema. The sequence continues at coordinate 2,626 of JBAVZX010000324.1, forward strand.
TTTGGGCAGCTTGCTCTGCTTCTGTTGAGCCAAAAGGTAAGATTGTAATTGAGTTGATTAATGTTTCAATTATAGGTTGGATTTTAAC
>JBAVZX010000325.1:0-2844 GCA_049589015.1 Phormidium sp.
GGTAATTTTGCTTACCTGTCACTTTTTGGGTTTCAATCCCTGATAGGGATTAATTGAAGTTTCAACCTGGCGATGGATATCAAGATTATGAAGATTCTCCTTGTTTCAATCCCTGATAGGGATTAATTGAAGTTTCAACTCTGGCTCGATTTTCGGTACGCTATCAGGCAATTTTTGCGTTTCAATCCCTGATAGGGATTAATTGAAGTTTCAACCCACCCAAAGCTAAGATAAAAGATTGGATGCTAGGGTTTCAATCCCTGATAGGGATTAATTGAAGTTTCAACTTGCTGCTGAAGTCCAGAAAATTAATCAGGTTTCGTTTCAATCCCTGATAGGGATTAATTGAAGTTTCAACTGCGGCACTCCGAAACCCTAATGATATGTAATTTTCAAGGTACACTTGCGCGGAACAATATAAATCTATCATTTCAGACCACAGCTTGTAAATACCCCGCAAACGCATTTTCCCCAAAACCTTTACCCCACAAGCATTACAAACTTTGCGCGGAACACTTTCCCCCCATAAAAACCCCAAACTCTTGTACATTAACCATTTGAGGCACAAACAAACCACACTCACCAAAAACACCCACCCATTCGCGCAACCCGACAATGAAACCCTACCAAAAAATCCCAATTTTAGAATGTGGCGAACCCCTAACACCCATTCCCCTAGAACACTTCGCCGCCCAAACACCCCACGCTTACCAAAAACTCCTAGCACCCTATGGCAAACTCTCACCTTATTATCTCCGAGAAACCGTCCTCGAAAACCTGATCCAAGCCCAAAATCAACTCCAGTCAACCCATCCTCACTGGCGAATCTTGATCTTTGACGCTTACCGACCAATAGCAGTCCAACAATTTATGGTTGATTATAGCTTTGCCGAACTAGTCAACAACCAACAACTCAACCTCGACCAATTAAACGAAACCCAAATCGCAGCACTTTGGCAACAAGTATATCAATTTTGGGCAACACCCAGCCTCGACCCAACCACACCCCCACCCCACAGCACAGGCGCAGCAATTGACGTTACCTTAGTTGATGAAAATGGCAATTTAGTTAACATGGGTTCCGCCATTGATGAAATTTCCCCAGTCTCTTTTCCCGATTACTTCGCTAACAGCAACCATCCCCCAGAACAACAATATCACGCTCATCGACAATTGTTGAATCAGGTAATGCAAAGCGCCAACTTCCAACAACATCCTAACGAATGGTGGCACTTTTCTTACGGCGATCAAATGTGGGCTTGGTTATCCCAACAAGAAAACTCTAATCAAAAGTTTACCGCCCAATACGGCAGAATTTGAAAAGGAACAGGGGACTAGGAAAGTGTTAAATTGTAGGGGCGGGTTTAGCAGATAAATCTCTGTTAACAGCCGATAATTTAACAACAAAACTCGCCCTTACAGAGTTTTTCTCGTCCCCAAGTTCTCTGCGTTTTTTTACTCGGTTAATTTCACTTGTCCGCTTGTAGCTAAAACCCTGGCACTGACACCAAATACTCGCAACAAACCTTCGGAATCAGCATGATTATAACTACCCACACCTTCCATTGAAGCGTTTTCTTCCGAATATAAAGAATGTGCCACATCAGTCGCCGCTAAAAAGGAAATTGTTCCTTTATAAATTGCTACTTTAATGGTTCCCGTTGCCAACTCTGCGGTACCTTTAATCGCTTGCAGCGCCATCTTAGTCGCCAAGTCAAACCAATAACCTTGATAGATTTGTTTGGCAATTAATAAAGATAACTGATCGTAAAATTCACGGGCGCGACGATCTAAAATTAGCTGCAATAAATAAGCATAACAAGTGCCTAACAACTCAACCCCAGGACTTTCATAAACTCCCCGTGATTTAATCCCGACAAAACGGTTTTCTACTAAGTGCGTGCCAATCCCTAAACCATACTTACCACCAAGGGCATTTGTTTGCAAAAATGCTTCCACCAAACCTACAGAATTACCATTAATTGCTACGGGACGACCTTTTTCAAATCTAACAGTAAATTCTACTGTTTCATCAGGAGCATCAACTGGATAACAACCCATAATTGGCTTGACAAAATGCGCCGGAGTAGTTAATTCTTCTAACATTCCCGACTCATGAGTTAATCCTAACAAATTCGCATCGGTTGAATAAGGTTTATCTTTAGTAGCAGAAACAGCAAGTCCCTTTTCTTGGCAGAAGTCAATCATTTCGCTACGTCCAGGAAACCGGGCTAAAAATTGTTCATCCCGCCAAGGTGCATAAACTTCAAATTCTGGAGCTAACATATTAGTAATTAATTGGAAGCGCACTTGGTCATTTCCTCTACCAGTCGCCCCATGACTAAAAATAGTTAATCCCCGTTTTTTCATCTCCAAAATCATCGCTTTGGCTAATACACAGCGGGCAATTCCTGTTGTGTTCCAATAGCGTCCTTCATAACAAGCTTGTGCTTGAATTATATCTACTCCTACTTCTGCGATCGCATCTCTAGCAGGTAATAAGACAAAATCTACCGCCCCAGCTTGCAACATTCTTTGCCGAACTGCTTCAATATCCTCTTCATCGGGTTGTCCCAAGTCAGCTGTAAAACAGATAACTTCCACACCCAGATCTGTTAGCCAACGAGTAATTGTACAACTATCTAATCCCCCAGATCCGGCAAATGCAATTGTTTTACCCTTGAAATCTTGTGCTTTCATCACCAATTTTCCTTATAACGTAGCTGCAAAACAACCAAAAGCCTAAACTGAGATCTTGCACCACTCTCAACAAGACTTGAAAAACCGGGTTTCTTCACGGAAAATCTAGGGTTTCAGGTTTAGTTATTGGCAAGAAACCCGGTT
>JBAVZX010000326.1:0-3062 GCA_049589015.1 Phormidium sp.
GTGCAGCTAAACCAACAGATTTTGATGAACATTTAAAAACCTTACCTTTGCTAGATCAAGCTGATGAAATTTTGCCGCCAATTTTAGCAAGACTGGAAACCGAAGCAATGAAAATTTTAGGTGAAACTTGGGTAAAAACTTGGCATATTGGTTTACCATCTCAGGAAGAAACTCCCGGTAATATTAACATTCCGGTGATTTTATGGTTGCGGAATTTGGCGCTGGCTTATGATATGTATGATTATGCCAAAATGCGCTATAACTTATTAGGAAATGCTAGTCATTGGTTCCCTGGACAAAAAGCTGATAAAGTTAAAGAATTCGATTTGCGCCAATGCTTAATTAATAGTCCCCATGCTGATAAAATTTCGGCTTTGTTAGAAGAAGCACATCATTTGTTAGGTGGAGAAGAAGTTAAACGCCTTTCGCAAGAGTAAATATTTTAAAAATGCGTTTAAACTGAAAAAGTGAAACATTTGGTAGTGCTTATGATTCTCAACCGTCGCAATTTTTTAGTTTTGGCTGGCAGTACTATTGGTGCGGTAACTTTGGGTGCTTGTCAAGTATCTGGAGATAGTATTACTACAACAGAAAGTGAAACGAATGTAGCACAAAACACAGGGGTTTTTACGCTGCCACCTTTACCATATAGCTATGATGCTTTAGAACCGCATATTGATGCGCGAACGATGCAAATTCACCATGATAAACATCATGCAGCTTATGTGAAAAATCTGAATGATGCGATCGCTAAATATCCCAACTTAAAAGATCAAACTGTCGAACAATTACTGCGAAATATGGACAATGTACCACAAGATATTCGCACCACTGTTCGCAACAATGGCGGCGGTCATTATAACCATAGTATGTTTTGCGTGATTAGCTCAAGAATCTCCCGTCACAGCGTAGCTTGACGGTGAGAGTGTCAATAGGTTTGTAGTAGCGACTTCAGTCGTTTTCATCTAAAGAAGCGCACTGAAGTGCTCACAACGAACTGATCCAGTTTGTAGTAGCGACTTCAGTCGTTTTTATGAAAATTAAAATTATCGAAAAAGGTTGTTTAATCTGGATTTTAATGTTTGGATTTTTTGACCTTTTTATTTGGTTCAATAACTGCGACTTTTCGTAAATGTAAACAATGACGAATGCTGTTACTAATTGGGGTGGTAAAACTATCGATTAATTCGATCGCACCTCCCAAGCGCAATAAAGTCGATCGCAAATCTACCGCTTCTTCCTCAGTCCAATTACCACGATACAAAATTGCCAACCCGCCAACTTTCAGAAAAGGTAAAGCATAAGCCGCACAGACTAAAGCCGATCCAACTGCACGAATTAGCGCCAGATCGTAAACTTCTCGATATTGAAATTGTTTGCTCAATTCTTCCGATCGACCTACTAAAGTGGTAGCATTTTTAAGTTCTAATTCGGAAATTAAACTATCTAAAAAAGCCAATTTTTTCTTAGTTGAATCGAGCAAAGTTACTTGCCAATTCGGTTGAGTAAGGGCAATAGGTATACCTGGAAAACCTGCACCAGTTCCGATATCAATTATTTGGGGATTGGAATTAGGAATGACAGGCAGGATGCCTGTCCTACGCTCCGAGTTTGTTTTATCCAAAAATGGGGTAATTCCCCGTAAAGAATCCCAAAGATGTTTTTCCCAAAAATCTGTCGGTTCAGTAATGCGAGTTAAATTTAGCTGAAGGTTTCCCTGACAAATTAACTCATAAAGCAATTGAAATTGGCTTAATTCCTGACTACTTGGTTGCCAATTTAAGGTTTGCTGCCAGAGTTCTGACATTTCCGGCAACTGTGGCATTTCTATTGAATTATTCATTTTTTACTTAACAGTAATTGTTCCCCCTTGTTCTCCGGCACTCCGGCTTTTGGAGTTTCCAGTTTTCAGTGTAGCTGGATCAACAGGTATTAATTCGCCATGATTTAATGTCCAACAGCGATCGGCTATTGTTAACAAATCTCCCGCATCGTGAGTAACCACAAATAAACTTAAATGATTCTTTAGTTTTGCTAACAAACTTACTAATTGACGACGCATCGACCAATCTAACCCAGCCGTCGGTTCATCCAACAATAATAAATGCGGCTGACGAATTAATTGCACTGCTAAAGCCAAGCGTCGCTGTTGTCCACCACTTAAAGAATGTGGGGAAGTACCTAATGATAAATGAGCTAATCCCACTTCTGTCAATGCTTCCTGAACTCGCTGGGCACCTAATTCTGGATGTCCCAAGCGCAATTCTTCCAAAATCGTACCACCACAGAAATAACGTTCGGGAAACTGAAACACTAACCCAGCCAATTGTTGCAAATGTTCAGGTGTCAATTCCTGATCTCGCCACAACACCCTGCCTGATGTGTTTTCACTTAACCCAGCCAACACTTCTAATAAGGTACTTTTGCCAGAACCACTAGGCCCAATCACCAACCCCATTTGCTGCGGTGCTAATTCCAGGTTAACGGATTTTAAAATCGGTGCAGGGGTAGCTGTGGGGTGATAACTAAGTTCTCGAAGATAGAGCATTCAGTAAAAAATATGAATCATTCTGTCATCATTGTGGCATAAGGGGAAAGGCAGAAGGCAGAAGGCAAGAGAGAGAACAGGGAATAGGGAACAGGATAGTTTATCTTTGCGTCTTGGCTTTGGCATCATTCACAATAATTGTTTAGAGCAAATGAGGTGACGAAAGCGATGTTTTATACTGGTAAGAGAAATTTTTCCGTTAGTGGGTTATCATCTTGGAAGTGTCGATCGCTCATCGGTTCGCTGGTGATGACTCTCAGTTTATCGGTGAATTTGGCTATTGCCGGAGATCCTTTCCGCGTCAATAACCCCAAGCCGATAGGGGACAAAACCGCAGCAGCTTTTAATGCGGTGTTTCGCGAGGGAAATTACAAGGCTGCAACAGAAATTTATTTGCCGGAAGCAACAGCGGAAGAACCTAATGAACCCCTAATTTATGCCATGAAAGCTTCTATGGTTTACACTGATTGGCAAAGCGATAAGAAAAATCCAGCTTTGTTGGACTCTTTTAAAG
>JBAVZX010000327.1:0-1867 GCA_049589015.1 Phormidium sp.
ACTCTGAGTAATATTGGTGCAGTTTACCAAGACATCGGAAAACCGCAAGAGGCTTTGAAATACTATAACCAGGCTTTACCAATAACGAGGGAAGTGAATAACCGCTCTGGGGAAGCTACTACTCTGAGTAATATCGGTTTAGTTTACCAAGACATCGGAAAACCGCAAGAGGCTTTGAAATACTATAACCAGGCTTTACCAATAACGAGGGAAGTGAATAACCGCTCTGGGGAAGCTAGGACTCTGAATAATATCGGTCAAGTTTACCAAGCAATCGGACAACCGCAAGAGGCTTGGAAATACTATAACCAGGCTTTACCAATAACGAGGGAAGTGAATGACCGTGCTGGTGAAGCGGCTACTCTAAGTAATATTGGTTTAGTTTACTACAGCATTGGACAACCACAAGAAGCATTGAAATACTTTAATCAGGCTTTACTAATCAGACGAGAAGTGAATGACCGTGCTGGTGAAGCTACTACTCTGAGTAATATTGGTGGAGTTTACTACAGCATTGGACAACCACAAGAAGCATTGAAATACTTTAATCAGGCTTTACCAATCAGACGAGAAGTGAATGACCGTGCTGGTGAAGCTACTACTTTTAGTAATATCGGTGGAGTTTACAATAGCATTGGACAACCGATGCAGGCTATTTCTAATTGGAAACAATCAATCCAAATTACCTTAGAAATGCGTCGAGGTTTAAAGAAGGAAAATCGGCAAAAGTTTTTAGAGGCTGAATCAGGAACTTCGATCGCCCTAATCTCCCTCCTAATCGACCAAAACCAACCAGAAAAAGCCTTTGAATGGGCAAACCTCGCCACCACAGCCGACCTCGCCGACTACACCCGCCTAATTAACGCCAGAGTTTCCAACCCACAATTACAGCAATTAATTGATCAATGGAATCAAATAAATGAACAAATTCAATTTTTATATCGCCAAAATGATTCTAAACCATCAAACCAATTATCTCAACAAATAAATGCCTTGCAAGAACAAAACAACAAACTAGCTGAAGAAATCCGCCAATTTCCCGAAGGTGCCGAACTATTTGAAACCAAACCCACAGACATTAAACTACTAAGAGAAAGCATCCCAGAAGGAACCGTCGTAATTCAACCCATCTTACTAACAAATATAAAAAACGTCCCAAATACCGTAGCCATATTTATCTTAACCAAAGACCAACTAAGCGTAATTAAAAACTCAATTGATCCTAAAGAATTCGACGAACTCGTAACAAGCTACCGCCAACAACTGCAAGGCTTAGGTGACAGAGATAAAGAAATCGCCATCAAACTTTATGACATTCTCATTCGCCCAGTAGAAGACAAAATCAAAGCCTTTTCACCCAAACAATTGAGCATCATCGCCACAGGCAAACTGCGATATATTCCCTTTGAAACTCTCTATGACCAACAAACCAAACAATATTTAATTCAAAAATATCCGATTAATTATCTGACTCGCCTTTCCAGTCGTTCTTTAAAATCCAATAATGTAGAGACGTTTCATGAAACGTCTCTACAAAATCAAACATCTCTACAACAAGGCATTTTTGCATTAGGAAATCCGATTCCCCACGATCCGCAAAATCTACCCGGAACAGAGGAAGAAGTAAAAAATCTTGCCCAGATATTCCCCGGAAGCCAAGTTTTTCTCCACAACGATGCAACCCTGGAAAAATTCAAAATTGCCGCCTCCCGCTTTCCACTCCTACACTTAGCAACACACGGCTGTTTTCAACCCCAAGGTTGTAAAAACTTGAACATGGAAGCAAACACAATCCTGTTTGCAGATCAACAATTCAAAATAGCCGATGCTGCTTTATTAGGATTACAAAATACCCAACTCCTCACCC
>JBAVZX010000328.1:0-5539 GCA_049589015.1 Phormidium sp.
AGTCACTACAATTAATTACCAGTGTATCTGGAGTAGCAAACGCATAAATTACCCCATCATCGTCTAAGCCACTTATTTCTAGGATTCGCTGCCCCAACTTTCGAGCATGAGACACTTGTTCGAGCAATAGGCTCTCCTCTAAGCTCTGTGATAAATATTTCTAATCAGAAAAGCTACCTAAAAGGCGGGCACGAAAACTTTCAAAATTTGTAAAACCATAACCCTGACGCATAATTAGTTTAGCTTTATTGTTGATTCCTTCCATTACACCGCTGGTTGTGCGACTGATAAAGTAATTACATATTCCTTCTAAATGAGTACTAATTGTGCGAGCAACTTTACTATAAAATACCTGAGCTTGGGTTAACCATTTCTTCATTCTAATTACACCAGTTTTGACGGTGGTACTAGTTTGGTAAATTTCGCGAAGTTCTTCTTTCATAGAGTAAGCTATCCTCAAGCAAGGTGATTGCTCCCAAATCTCTTGTAGCTTTTGGTTTTCCTCGTCAGTTAAATCCTCCGAATTTTTCAGCAAAAGAAATCGGCTACCTTGAACTTTTATTCCCACTATTTGTCTTAACTTATTTAATCGTTGATTAACTAACTTCATCACATGAAACCTGTCAATAACTACAGCCGCATTCGGAAAAACTTCTGCAATAACTTTTGGGAAGCCTCCCCACATATCTACGCTGACTTCTTCTACTTGCGCCCTCACCTCTAATGGCTGCTGCTTCAAGGCTTCTATAATCTCGTCTTGTTTATGACTATCAATAACTTCTAACAAATTTCCTGTCTCGGCATTGGCGACCATTGTGATAAAATCTCTATAACCTTTTCGTTGACTGATTTCATCCATTGTCAGCTTTCTTACTTGTCCCCAGTCTTTTTTTTTTCGCTACTAATTCGCCGGAATATTCCTTCTACTTCTGCACAACTTAAGCACTCTATCCGGCTAATTTCGGCAACATTTGAACTAAGAACTCTCTCGTAAATATGCTGTTCATATCTCTTAGTATAGTTCCTTCTTTCGGCTAAAAATTCTATCTTTTCTGTACTATATCTTTGACATTTAGGACAATAAAATCTCCGCCGAGGTACTCGTAAGTATACTGGTTTACCGAAGCTGGACAAATCTCTGACTAATATCTGAGTTGTTTGATGTAATTCTGCTGTGTAATAATTGCAGTGAGGGCAGTGAGTTCCGCGATTTAGCAGCTTTAAGTGAAGGCAAACGTAACCTTCTACTTCTTGATAACCTTCGACCATAGTTTCAGCTAAATCCAGTAAATTATCTAGTAAAGAGGTCATCTTTTTCTACCAGCTTTTGAGTAGTTTAATAATTAATGTACCAGGTCTGGTACTTTTACATCTCATGAACATACAGAAACTCTGGCAAACCCTCCATTAAAGAGGGTTTGTCAGAGTTTCTGTCTTCAATGAAGAGGTATTGATAAGTTAGATTTATCACAGAGTTTAGGGGAGAGCCCCAATTTTCCCCTAGCACGCAATCACCCTGACACCAATCTCTCAGAGCAGTGTCTACTTCCTGAATCCAAACATCACGCTCATTGCTCACTACTGTTTCTTCGACTCCTTGCTGCTCTCGCTGGTCTAGATTTTCCTACCTCACGATGAATAGTATCTGAGAGTGCAGCAACTAAATCAGCTGGATTCGGTGGCATACGTGACATTCGTGCTTCTTCCGATAAAGGCACTAATTCTGGTTTGATAGCAGCATTACCAGCACCAAGAATTTGTTTAACCTCTTCGTGTTTACCTAGCGCCAATAAATCAATAAGGGGTCTACCATCACTACCTGCTTTTAATAACAAATTGCGATTGAGGCTTGAACTTCCTCGATCGATATATTGAATGGTACCCAAAAGCCGATTTAGGTTTTCTTCGTTAAAGCGAGATAGCGGCTGTCCGCTTGCCCAAAAATGAAGGCTTCGGCGTGAAACATGGAAAATTTTAGCCAGTTGATCCCACGTTAATCCACTCAATCTTCTCAGTTCGTTAAGCACTTTCTGGGTTGCTTGTGGAGAACTGGTTGATGGTAGAGTAACGCCACTTGTGGTCATTTCCCAAGCAGCTAATAAATTGCGATCGCAATTTATTCTGGAAGTGGTTGTGTTAGAACGAGACAGGAAAATACTACAGCCAATAAATGGATGAGTATCTAAATTCCGCATCGCTCCTAATGCAGAAGTACTCGATAACCGTTCATAACTGTTCATCGGGTTTTTTACCTAAAAGAGTAGTCATAATTAACCCCCAAAGCGCCGCAAAAATTCATCATTAACTACCCATCGAAAGAAAGTATAAATCCTTTCGGCAAACCGCTGTGATTCACTCATTAACTCCTCAATGCTGAATTTTCGCTGTTTGGTAAGGGACATATCTAAATCGAGTATCCAGCTAGGTTCAGAAATAGCTTCGATCGCATCTGGATCGAAAGTTGCACCAGCCGGAATAAGCCCCCATCTGGCGAGAATTTGTTCACCTCCCTCTGGCAGGATAAACAAAGATTCATTAATAGTTTGCTGAATATATTCTCTAAAGTCTGTGGCGGCAATTCCAGCTATTTCAGGTTTGACGAGCGATCCCATATCTTTGGCATCTTGTCCAACTAATCTATCAATATATCGCAACCCAAATCGTTCGATAGTTAAAGGATTAAAATTATCATTAAGCGCTACAAGTACGCTTTCTAAACGTTCTAAAAAATCACGACGACTTGAGTAAGCAGTAGTTTCAAGCGCCACAAAGTTAGGTGCTAATGAAACTCGCCAATTGTTTGTTATATCTACAAACCGCCAAGTTAATTGGGGTGCAATTTGCACAACACCTTGAGAACCAAAAACTAAACCCTGAGTTTGTTCTGGTTCAAGAATGGGATATTTTTCTCGAATTGCTTCTTGAAATGAAGCCACAAAATCTTTCTTTTCAATGGAAAGAATAGGTGGAAAGCGTACCTGTGCAAGCACTCGAATCAGAGGTGCTTTTTTTAACGGTACCTCTTTAGGTGGCTGTGCGATGAGTGGGTTTGTATTAACCACTTTCTACATCCTTGGTGGGGCTTTCAGGGGACTTGAGCATAGTCAGAGACAAGAGATAATACCTTTCGTTCTCTATAATTATTGTAATGCAAGAGTGTGAAGTATAGTGTGAAGTTTAAGAAATATTTTTCCAGATAGGGCTGAAAACCTCTCTGGGCAAGGAAAAGAGGTGAATGAACTAAAAAGCTGATTCTGGGGTGATCGCGATCGAGTTTGATATACTGTTGAGGCAAGCAGGTCAATTTGGTGATGGAAGTAGCGATCAAATCTGAGATTGCACCGCTAAGAACTGATGCTGATGGTGTAGTTTGGGTAGGGGAAAGCCGTGTAAAATTGTATAAAGCGATGCTATACTACAATTGATAAGCTATGCTACAAAAATTGTTATAATTTAAGAGCTAGGATTCATAAGCGGTCTAATAATGATGAATGAAGATGATCCAACTTTGCAAAACCTAGTAGTTTATAAAGGAGAACAGGAATAATATTTAAATGGCTTTTAAAGATAAATTTTATAACAATAAGGGAAGTAAAAATGAAAAAAAATAATTGTTACTGATTTAACTCGGTTTTCAAACCCAGATATAGTCTGCATAGCTGGGATTTATATAGAAACTGGTGAGTGCATAAGACCTCTTCCCTATTTAAGTAGTGCTGAATGTGAGAAGCTTCATATTCTCCCTGGAACAATACTTAGTGGCAACTTTACTAAGTGTCAACAAATAGAAAGTCCCCATCAAGAAAATAGCAGCTATCAAAATCTCTCTTTTCATAGCTCTTGCTCTTCAGATGAATTTAAGAAAGCACTTGAGTATGTCGCACTCACCAACAGAGATAGAAGTGCGATCGCTTATCTTTGCTAGAATAGCCTCCACAGGTTTAATGCCAAAGGAAATAGCTTAATGGCAATTGTTATTACCCTCAGTCCAGAATTAGAAGCGCGACTCCGTGATCAAGCTGTTCGGCAAGGTCAAGATGTCAATCTCCTGGCATCTGAATTGTTAGCTAACGTTCTAGAGTGGGAAGCGCAAGACTCAGAAGCAGCGATAAAAGGCATTCAGCAAGGATTAGAAAATTTTGAAACAGGTCAATTCCGGTCTTTTGATGAATTTGCCGAAGAACAGCGTCGTAAATATAATTTATCCGCTGATTCATGAAGTACCACATCGAAATTTCTAGTGTGGCAGAAGTGGAAGCGGATAGTGCATTTCTCCGGTTATCTCAAGTCACATCCCCGACAAAAGCAAGCCAATGGTATGCGGGATTACTGCAAGCTATTGCATCTTTATCTCAAAGATTATCGAAAATGATTCTGATATTTCCAGATTAACAAGCTGCTATCCTCTGTAATATTAGGAGGTGATAAAAGATGAAAACCAATACAATTAAGTTGCTTGATGTAGTAGCATTGACGGTCGATCGTCCTGAGTATAATTTGTGGCGTGGTCAAGTTGGAACTGTAGTTGATATCTTAGCTGATGGGGCAGGATTTGAAGTGGAATTTAGCGATCGCAATGGACGCACTTATGAATCTATAGGATTACGCCCAGAGCAAATTATGGTGTTACATTTTGAGCCAGTATCCCCTGATAAAATGCCTGAAATAGCTATGGCTTAAAAAAGCATTTTATTAGTAAACTTTGAGCGATTGCTTCATTCTTTCAATGTTGTTACTTTTGAAATGACTGAAACTAGAATTGCGATCGCACTGACCAATATTTCTGCTGAGTAATGAAACCACACTGGACATCAAAAATAAGTATCGTAATAGATAAAATTGAGGGATGAACAGGTATGATGAAGAAAAGTTGTGTTCTGTTTTTGGGAGTGGCTTTTTCACTGAGTCTGTTGGGATTACAAAAACTACCAGTGATTTCTGCGGCACAACCTTCTCCTTCTGTTCCCCAGTTCACAATGAAAGTACCAAGTAGCAACAATGTTGATGCTGCTTCTTGGTGTAAAACCGGGGTAAGTCAGGGACGTGAACAACCACTAGGTTTTGCTAAAGTGCTATTTTATCGAGATAAATCTGATCCAGAAAAGAAGGAATACATCGTAGGTTGTATCACCAATAATTCTCGGCAAACTATACAACACATTCCAGTAAGTTATGTTTTGCAATATCCACCAGAAAAAAACAAATTTAGTGGCGGATTAAATAGTTTAACTTTTGCTACTCCTATTCAACCAAGAAAAACTGTTTATTTTCGTAGTGGTTTTGAAATTGATTCTGATGCTTCGGGTGTGGAAGTGAGTGTGCTAAAAACTAAGCAGAAAGACCAAACTATTACTTATGAACCAATACAGCGTTTAATCATTCAGCGACGTAACTAATTGTGTTAAAGTAACAGGAGATAGCTTTTAGCTAAATTACGGCGAATCGCGGAATTACTCGCTTCCCGCCGGAAGGTAGCTGACAGTCTTGTATCCTTCTAAAACCTGCCTTGCTCTAATAATAAATGTTTTTTGGTGGGAAA
>JBAVZX010000329.1:0-6371 GCA_049589015.1 Phormidium sp.
CATCCGCGTTGGTTTCTCGGTGACGTTGCACGAACAAACGATAGTCCATCCGGTAGAGGTGATCTCCCGAAAGTATTAAATATTCATCAACGTCCCACTCTTGGAATAGCCACATATATTGACGAACTGCATCAGCTGTACCTTGAAACCAGTTGGGGTTTTCGGGTGTTTGCTGGGCCGCTAACACTTCTACAAACCCATCAGTGAAGCCTGCAAAGTTGTATGCGCGGGCAATATGACGGTTGAGTGATGCAGAGTTAAATTGAGTCAGGACGTAAATTTTGTAAAGTTCTGAGTTGATGCAGTTACTCACGGGGATATCGATGAGGCGATATTTCCCTGCCAAGGGTACTGCTGGCTTGGCACGTAGTTTGGTTAAAGGGTAAAGGCGAGTCCCTGCGCCGCCGCCGAGAATGATAGATAGAACTTTTTTCACAAACAAACCTCTCACTGCCGAACGTTCCCAAGTCCAGTGTCGGACTGTGGGGAACAGTTGGCAAGGGGGAAAAGGAGGAAGTGGGGATTTTTTTGGATCTACCAGTAGAAGGAAGGGGGGCAGGGGGGCAGAGGGTGGAAGGTGGAAGGCAGAGGGCAGAATTATGTTTTATTTTAGTGATTGATATCTCGATCGCAATATTTATTGTAGTTTGGCAAAATATTAATTTGAGGTAATTATGTTGAAGTACAATCCGTTAGGTTGCTTGCCATCTTCGGAAGAGTTACCGAGTTCGGATGATACGCCTGTGGATAATGAATTGCAAGTTTTGATTCCGAGTTTGTTGTCTGCGGTTTTGGCTTTGATTTGGCAAAACCGGGAGGATTGGTTTTTTGGGATTAATATGGGAGTTTACTATGATTTGGCTAAATCTGCGATCGTCCCTGATGCTTTTTTAAGTTTGGGGGTAGAACGTTTTGTCGGGGAACAGGGAAGGTTATGTTATGTACTTTGGGATGAAGATGGTGTAGTTCCTTCTTTAGTTTTGGAAGTTGTTTCTAAAACTTACAATGCTGAATATGAACAGAAAAAACTTGATTATGCCCAAATTGGTGTTTTGTATTATGTTGTTTATGCACCAACTCGCCAACGTCGTCGCCGCCAACGTTTAGAAGTTCATCGCTTGGTTAATGGTGAATATGTTTTACAGTCTGGCGATATAATTTGGATGCCGGAAATTGGTTTGGGAATTGGTAGGGAAAGGGGAACTTATCAAGCTTTTACGAGGGAGTGGTTGTATTGGTATGACGAAAATGGAAATAGGTATAAAACGCCGGAGGAAATAGCAAGAGAAAGACAACAAGAATTAGAGCAAAGTCAACAACAACTTCAGGATCTTTTAGCTAAGTTAGAGGAGAGAGGAATCGATCCGAATAGGTTGTGAAGAGGTAGTTGTGGAGATGGCGATCGCTCTCGATAATAATCACTTATTAGGTGTCTTTCTCCATATTATTTTCTGCCTCTACTCGCTTTCGCAACGCTTCTTTTCCGATGCGAATATTTTCTTCAATTGGCAAACCTTCGTCGGTAAACATACATGGGTAAATTGTTGCTTCTGAGTCGGGAGTGCGGCGACTAAACAAAGCATGAATTGCCTCATCATCATCGCGATGTGCGAGAATATATGCTTTTAGTTCTGCTTTACTCATCTTTTCAAAATTGGGTTTCATCTAAAAACCTCCAAGCTCCATTTTGGGGTACGATAATTTCAATCTCATCATTTGCGCCTGCCAAAATATATACTTCTCCTATTTCTACATTAAACCGAAATAGGTGGATATCTTGATGCAAGTCGGACAATGATTGGCAAAGGATTAAGCACATCAGTGCTTGTTTGGTTGTTGGGTAGATGGTTGTTTCCTCAATTGTGACATAGAGGTTAAAATACTACAAATTAGAGCCGATCGCATTCGGTAATTCCAGAAACCTTTTGTTTAGAAACCCGGTTTCTTGAAGAAACCGGGTTTCTAGTCGCCCCATTCAAAATGAAGAAATCCGGTTTTTTATTGCCAGACGATCGCCTCAAGCTTTAAAATTATTATAAACCCAGTGTCTTCAATAGGCCGAGTTTCTAGCCAATCACCGACTCTCTGATATGCCACGTCGCGAAATTATCTTGCAAGCGGGTAATTATTACCATGTTTATAACCGAGGCAATAACCGAGAACTCATCTTTTTTGAGCGGGAAAACTATGTTTATTTCTTACGTCAATTAAGAAATCACTTAATAGCTAACGGCACTGATATAATAGCTTATTGTCTCATGCCTAACCATTATCATTTATTAGTTTACCTCCAAACAGATAAATTTTCAGATTTAATGCAAGCGTTTTCTCTCTCTTACACTAAAGCTATTAATAAACGTTATGAGAGAACAGGTTCGCTTTTTCAGGGGCGTTTTAAGGCAATTCATGTAGATCGAGAAGAATATTTATTGTATCTAACTCGATATATACATTTAAACCCCGTTCGTGCTAATATAGTTCAAAAAGCAGAGGATTGGGAGTTTTCCAGCTATCAAGAATATATCGATTTGCGACCCGGTACTTTACCTAAATTAGAGGGAGTACGATCGCAGTTACCCTCAGCAGATGCTTACCGTGGCTTTGTAGAATCTGATTTGGATGGTGAAAAGGTTATCAAGAATTTTACATTTGAGGAATAGATGACTAGAAACGATGACTAGAAACCCGGTTTCTTGGATGACTAGAAACCCGGTTTCTTCAAGAAACCGGGTTTCTAATATGCCGATCGCATTTTTCGTTCAGGGGTGTAAACTTAACTCGATCGGATCTCTACAATCGATCGCATTTGGTAATTCCAGAAACCCGGTTTCTCGAAGAAACCGGGTTTCTATTCCATTTGGTAATTCCAGAAACCCGGTTTCTCGAAGAAACCGGGTTTCTATTCACGCACCCATAAGTATGATAAGATGGATGTTGGTGTCATTTGCTACCCCTGGTCGTCATGGATGAAACCCGCATTCAAGCTTACGTGAATCTGATTCAAGCGCTGCTGAGTTGTCCTAACGGTGAGGAACCGCAGATTTTACAGGCAAACTCGGAATTGGTGGATTTGGAGTTTCTGCAAGTTTGCGAGGCAGTAGCGGGACAGTTGGTAGAGTCAGGAAATGAAAATGAAGCTGATTTTTTGCGAAATCTTGCTAGTCAGTTAGGGGAATTGTTGGGGATTACATCTGCTGCGGGTGATGAGGTGGAGAATAATTCGCCGGATGATTATTTAAGATTTTTACGATTGCTGGTGCAGACAGAATATGAGAATTTTGGGGGAGATGCGCGGCACATTTATGGAGTATTGCAAGCAAATTTAGATAAGCTGAATCTTAATTTTATTCCCGTTCTGCAACAAACAATGACTGGATTCTTGGGGGGAATAAATGACCCAGAACAAGCGGAAGAATTTGCTGCTTTAATTGGAAATATTGCTGTTAATATTCAAGAATTTCCTAGAGGCAGAAGGGCTGATAATTTAGAAATTGCCATCGCTGCCTACGAAATTGTACTTTCCGTTTTTACCTTTGAAACTAACCCAGAAAAATGGGCGCAAACGCAAAATAATCTGGCAAATGCCTACTCTGACAGAATCATCGGAGAGAGGGCACAGAATATCGAAAAAGCGATCGAATGTTATGAAAATGCTTTAACTATCAGAACTCGTGAGGCTTTCCCGCAAGATTATACAGAAACTTTATTTAATTTAGGTAATCTTTACCGAAGCAACCAGCAATGGCAACTCGCTTATGATACATTTTCCCCAGCGATTGAGACAGTGGAATTTTTACGCGGTGAGATTCAATCTGGGGATGAAACCAAACAGAAATTAGCCGAAGAATATAACAGAATATATCTGAACATGGTGGAAGTTTGCATCCAAATGGAACGCTACACCGAAGCTGTGGAATATGCCGAACGTTCCAAGGCGCAAAACTTAATCGAGTTGCTATCGGTGAAAGATTTGTATCCCAAAGGAAAAATCCCCGACGAACTGCGGCAAGAGTTGCAACAGTTAAGACTGAGAATTGCAGCAGAAAATGAACGGTTAAAACAAGCTGAAGAAAAAAACTACGACTTCATCAACCAACTACGCCAGGATTTAGCTACCAAATATCCCTATACACCCCTCAAGTTCGGTGAAATTAAGCAGTTAGCCGATGAAAAAACAGCAATTGTAGAATGGTACATTTTGCGCGATAGGTTTTGTGTCTTCATCATCACCAATGATAACTCTCAACCCCAAAATTTCTCCTTTCCTCAATCGGAGTTAGATAAAATAATTGATTGGACTAGGGAATATCTCGGAGATTATTATCCAGATGTAGACGAAAATTTACCTGAAGAAGAACAATTTGAACAATTCCAGCAACTACGCCATGAAAAATGGGAGAAACCTTTAGGCGAACGTCTCAAAAACCTAGCCGAAATTCTCCACATTGATGAAATACTCAAATCAATCCCCAAAACCTGCAATAAACTAATCCTGATTCCCCACCGCTACCTGCACCTTTTCCCTATCCACGCCTTACCTGTCAGCGGAGAAAATTGGCAACGTTTTCACTCCGATAACGAAACTTGCCCTCTAAATCCCTATCTGATTGACTGCTTCGATGATGGAGTTCGGTATACCCCCAGTTGTCAACTACTCCACAAAGTCCAACAACAACCAGAGCGATTATTCGATAGTTTACTAGCTATCCAAACTCCTACTAAAGACTTGTATGACAAAGATTATGGAGTTGTTGACGCAATCAAACAACAATTTAAGGCTCCGGTAGTTATCAAAAAAAATCAAGCGAAAAAATCAGCCCTACTAAAACTCAATGAATCGGGAAAAACAGATGCAAATTCCCAACTGCAAACAACCAACAGTTTATTTTTCTACTGTCATGGTTTCTTCAACTTTAATTCTCCCTTAGATTCCGGCTTACAGTTAGCCGATGGCAATCTCACCCTCGCTGATATTATCGCTCACTTTGACCTCAAAAATTGCCGACTTGTCACCATGTCCGCCTGTGAAACAGGTTTTACCGACTTCAATAGTAATAGTGACGAATACATCGGTTTACCCAGTGGTTTCATGTTAGCAGGAAGTCATAATATTATTGGTAGTTTATGGGAAGTAATCGACCTCCCTACTTCCCTACTAATGACAAAATTCCACGAAGAACTTCAACAATCTAATAACATCGCTCTCGCCCTCAACAAGTCACAGAAATGGCTCCGAGATGTTACAATCAAAGAACTGCAAGATTGGCTCCCTACATCTAAATTAGATGATGTTTGGCAAGAAGAACTAGCAGCCACTCTCAAAGAATGGGAAAATAATCCTCTTGGCGCTAATTATCAGCCACTCAACTCGCCTTTTTATTGGTCAGCTTTTTGTGCCATTGGCAAAGGATTTTAAATCATGCCTTATCAAAAAAGAGTAAACTGTTTTATCGAAGTTCTAAAAACTCAACCCGATCTTTTTACGGAGAAAGACTGGATTGAGTTGGCAGAAATAGCCAATCAACTGTCAGAAGATAGTGCAGAAATTTGGCAAGCAATCTCCCCTTGGCTCGAATCTCATCCTGAGATTAAAGCAGTCTATAAAACCAAATTAGAGACTACATCAACTCCCGCAACATCCCTAGATAAACATCTTGGCCCCGGTGGTTCCAAACCCAAAGAAAGTCCAGATCAACCCACTGGCGATCCTGCACTCCTAGAAAACTTGAAAAACGAAATTCATCTACACAAACCCCTCAATCCAACTAAATAAGCTGTTACGCATTTAAATCATTTATTAACGAGTAGGGTGCGTCAGACAGTAAAGCCTTATATAGAAAGGAAAATATCTAAATCTGACGCACCCTACAATATGACTCAATCCACCGAAACAATCACCCTCCTAATTTCCCTTTTTAACCAATGGAAGAAATCTTAGAACTGAAACAGCTTTTACTCCAAGGCGATATCAAAGGCGCTCTAGTAATTGCCGAAGAAATTGCAGAAATGAGCAAAAAAGATATTATCAATAACATTTACAGTTTTGCGGTAGTTCTGCTATTGCACCTAATCAAACAAAAGGTAGAAAATCGAACAACTCGCTCTTGGGATACTTCAATTAGAAACTCAGTTAGAAACATCAGACGACTCAATAAACGTCTCAAATCTAATGGATTCTATCTAAACCTGGAAGAATTACAAGAAACTCTCGTAGAAGCCTATTCTTCTGCTCTTGATGATGCTGCTTTAGAGGTTTGTGAAGGAATTTATGAAGTGCGGGAATTAAAAATAATGGTCAAAGAAGATGACATTATAGCTAGTGCTTTAGCTTTGATTACTTCTACCTCAAGTTGCTAGTTACAAGTCTGGCT
>JBAVZX010000330.1:0-1540 GCA_049589015.1 Phormidium sp.
GGATAGAAGCAGCTGAAATTATGCGATTGCAATTAGATATTCCGGTAGTTTATTTAACCGCTTATGCAGATAAAGAAACCTTAAAACGTGCCAAGTTAACATTACCATTTGGTTACTTAATTAAACCTTTTGAAGAAAGAGAACTGCAAACTACTATTGAAATGGCATTATATAAAAATCAGATAGAAAAGGAATTACGAGAAAAGTCCCAATGGTTCAACGCGATACTGAAAAGTATCGGTGATGGAGTAATTGCTAATGATAATAAAGCTTGTGTTACTTTTATGAACCGGAACGCTGAAATTTTAACTGGATGGCAGCAGGAAGAGGCTATTGGAAAAAATTTGTTAGAGGTTTTTCAATTAATTAATGAAAGCGATCGCACTCCCATTAAAATTCCTTTGGCAGAAGCTTTAGAAACAGGTAATATTATTAATTTACCACCAGAAACTTTACTCATAGCCAAAAATGGAAAAGCAATACCAATTGGAGATAGTATCGCACCAATCAAAGATGATCGAGGTAAAACCAAAGGTGTAGTCTTTGTTTTTCGGGATATTTCTGCACAAAAATTGGCTGAAGCTAAATTAGCCTATCAAGCATTTTACGATCCACTGACAAAATTACCAAATCGAGCTTTATTTTTGACTCGATTGCAACAAGCAACTGAGCGAGCCAAACAAAAGGAAAGTTACTTGTTCGCTGTGTTATTTTTAGATATTGACCGTTTTAAAGTAGTCAATGATAGCTTAGGACATACCATCGGAAATCAACTACTAATTGCGATCGGATCTCGGATCAAAAACTGCTTAACCACTATTGACACTGTTGCTAGTTTAGGTGGAGATGAATTTGCTATCCTCTTAGAAAATGTCTCAGATATTCAAGCTGTTTGTAGCATTGCTAACCGTCTGATTCAAGAATTAAGTGTTCCTTTTATTGTCCAAGGTTATGAAGTATTTGCCAATGCCAGTATTGGCATCGTTATGAGTTCCGAAAATTTTGATGGTAGAGAAAATTTACTCCGCAATGCTGACATTGCGATGTGCTGCGCCAAGCGATTTGGTGGAGCTCGTTATCAAGTATACGATAGATCTATGCACGCTCAAGTTGTAGCCAAGCTAAAATTAGAAACCGATCTCCGCAGAGCAATTGAACGCCAAGAATTTATAGTTTACTATCAACCAATTGTTTCTTTAAGCAACTACCAAATTGTCGGTTTTGAAGCTTTAGTCCGCTGGCAACATCCGCTACGTGGTTTAATGAATCCGGGGGAATTCATCACCTTAGCAGAAGAAACGGGATTAATCCTGCACATTGATTGGTTGGTAATGCGTCAAGCTTGCCAACAAATGAAACTCTGGCAAGCGCAAATACCAATTGCTCAATCTTTAACCATGTCGGTAAATCTTTCCAGTAAACAATTTGCTCAAGCAAATTTAGTCGAACAAATTACACGAGTTTTACAAACTACTGATTTAGATCCCAAGTTCTTAAAGTTGGAAATTACCGAAGGCACAATAATTGAAAATGCGGAATC
>JBAVZX010000331.1:0-5193 GCA_049589015.1 Phormidium sp.
GCTATCCTCTGTTTTAGCGGCTGTGGCTCGAATGTTAGACATTTTTTCCGGTTTGATCGGTTGGAGCGCCACTATACCTTTGCGCCCTTCCAGTTTGGGACGTTCGGGGAATTTCTCGATCGGGATCTTTTCCACCGCTTTCACCATAAACTGATTCCAAGTCCGGGCAGCGGTAGCACTAGTCCCCCAAGTCGGGGAATTATCATCGTTTCCTAACCAAACGCCTGTAACTAGTTGGGGAATATAGCCGACAAACCACAAATCACGGGCTTGATCGGAAGTACCTGTTTTGCCTGCCACTTCCCGATCGAACAACCGTGCTGGACGACCTGTACCATCATTGACCACATCTTGCAGCATCCAACTCATGATGGAAGCTGTTTCTGCGTCCAAGGCTTGTTGCGGCTGCGGCTTGGATTCAAAGATTACCTTACCCTGTTGGTCAATTACCCGGCGAATTCCGTAAACTGGGGCTTGTACACCTTTGGCGGCAAAAGTCCCATAAGCATTAGTCAATTCTAAAAGATTGACTTCCGAAGCACCCAAAGCCAGGGAATAGGTAGGCTTGAGTTCTGACTTGATGCCCATTTTATGAGCAGTATCAATTACAGGTTGGAATCCCGTATTGATTAACACTTTTACGGCAACTGTGTTAATCGATGAAGTCAGGGCATCTCGCATTGAGATCCAGCCATTATGTTCATCGCTGTAGTTTCGTGGCGTGTAGCCATCTACCTCGAAAGGCGCATCCAAGTACCCGCGAAAGGGAGAGATCCCGCCAGCAATAGCCGTTGTGTACAAAAATCCTTTAAATGTCGATCCTGGTTGACGTTGGGCTTGGGTGACACGATTAAATTGGGTAGTGTCAAAATCTGTACCCCCTACCATTGCTTTGACTTCACCATTGCGAGGATCAATGGCGACTAAAGCTGCTTGTTGAAATCCTTGTTCTTTACCACTTTCGGTAATTACTTGATCGACAACTTCTTCGGCAACTTTTTGCCACTCAGGATTTAGGCTAGTTTCTACAGTTAAACCACCTGCTTCGATCGCATCTTGCGGCACATACTTCGGTAATTCCTGTTGAATATAGGAAGTAAAGTAAGCCGCTTCTGTGGAAAGTCTTTTCGGTAAAGCTGGCTGTAGCGCCAAAGGTTCAGCACTAGCAGCTTGCGCTTGGTCTTTAGTAATAAAACCTGCATCTACCATGCGGTTTAATACTATATTGCGTCTTTCTAATGCTAGTTTGGGATTTGCGATCGGCGAAAAACTTGAAGGCGCAGGTGTCACTCCCACAATCGTCGCCATTTCTGGCAAACTCAAATCACTAGTTGATTTGCTGAAATAAACCCAAGCCGCATCAGCAACTCCGTAAGCACCTTCACCCAAATAAACTAAGTTCAGATAGCGTTCCAGAATCTTATCTTTGTTCATCTCGCGCTCAATCTTCTGCGCCAGCATCACTTCCTGAGCTTTCCGCGAAATACTGCGTTCTTGATTGAGAAAAACAATTCTGGCTAGCTGTTGGGTAATCGTGCTACCACCTTCTACCACGTTTCTGGCACTTAGATTGGAAACAAAAGCCCGTCCCACACCTTGCCAGTCTACGCCTTGATGTTGGTAAAAGCGGCGGTCTTCCGAGGCAATGAAGGCTTGTACCAGTTGGGGTGGCATTTGCTCTAATTGCAGCTTTTCTCTGGTAGCTGGGCCAACCTGTTGTAGAATTTTGCCGTCTTCGGCTTTAATTGTCAGAGTTCCATCTCGGACAAAGGTAACAACATCATTCGGGGAAGGTAAGTTGCGCTCCAATGTCCACCAGGTAATCCCTGTAGCTAGTGCGCCCCCACCTAATGTAACTGCTGCTCCTGTGGTAATCCAGAATTTCTTTGTCCGATATAGCGGATTATTCGGGTCTAACCAAGGTGAATCTAGGACTGATTGGGGAATATGTAGTTTAGTGACAATTTCTTTTGTCGTCTGTTTCAGGTTACTCAGCAGCTTGGCGCTGGGGGTTTCCTGATTTTTAGTAGCATTTTCTTCTAGCTCGACAGCTGCCATTTCTGCTTCAGCGGCGGCGGAAAAACTCCCCAGTTCTTCTAAACTGGTAGTTTTAGGTGGTGTAACCGGATCTGCGGGTGTTTCCGGGGTTATTATGGCAGCATCCTTTGTCACCGCTTCGGCGGCGGTAGTTTGCTGAATTTCTGTTTCTCTGCCAGAGGTCTGTTCCGGTTTAGATTCAGAGCCACTGAACTTGGTCGAAATTTCTTGCAGTTTGGGAATAAATTTTGTCACGATACTGCCTCACACACGACACAGGCCAAGTTTAAACTCGTTTTATTTTCGGTTTATTTATCGAATTTGCGCCCCTATACCTCATCCGTACTAGACCATCGGGATCAGAGCGAGTCACTATGAGTTAGAATTCTAACCCATCTCTTTACTTTAGACACTCTTGAGTAATTTGCATTTTTTTTATTCTGCTGTTTTTCTGTTCTCCCCCCAATTACCAACCGTCATTAGGTTAATCCAGTCTTGGGTTCTGGTCAATTAGCCTCCAGCCAAATGATTAGCTAATCTTGTTTACGTTTCTTGAGTGCGATCGCGTTGACAGAAATCAGTCAAGCCGAATATTGTATCTTAAGCGAGTCAGACTCCTTAGCACTTGTGTTAAAAAGCGTCGCTCGTTGAATCAGGAATCTCCCGTCACAGCGTAGCTTGATGGTGAGAATCTCAAATTTGCTGCTTTTGTCAAGACAATTACTAAGTACTTTGTCTTGTCAATTCCCCCATACCATATTTAAAATCAAATTTTGGTAGGTGAAGGAATACTCATATTAAGGAGTCCTGTGAGGATGAACGCTAAAACATTCGCTGCTATTATCGGTGCTACTTCAGTGTTAGTTGGTTGTGAATTTAATTTGTGGGGGCCAAGTATTAGTGATGTCTTAGTCTGCGAAAAGGCTACTCTTGCAGAAGGTTGTCCCAAAAATCAAAATACTTTTAAAACAACCGCTCGCGCCATCTTTGCTACAGCTAAATTAGACAATGCTGTGGAAGGAACAAAGGTGAAAGTGCTTTGGCGCTTAAATCAAGGCCAAACAGCCAAAAATGTTCGGATCTATGAGAAAGAATTTACTACCAAATTAGATCAAAATCAAATCACTACTAGTTTAGCTCCAGCAAAAAGTTGGCAGCCTGGAAGTTACGAAGTTTCCTTTGTCATAGTAGGAGATGAATCTAAGCGGGAGAGTCAAAAGTTTCAAATTAAATAGGTCAATTTGTACAGCTAGGACAATCCCATCATTCCTGATAGTATCCCAATTTCCCAATGCTAAACAATCTGCTTGGATCTTGGGATATTGCTATATTTGCAGAAAACTCTTAATTTTATCGCTTAAACTTAGATCATGGATCAGTCTAATTCTGTTGAAATTGATTGCTTGTGAACTCTACTATATTTGCTGCTGAACGTTTGCTATTTACAAAAGCAACGCCAAATACCGATGCTATTCCCACTATTTTTGCTTTTCCTAATGAGTATACTGTAGGAATAACTAGCCTTGGCTATCAAATTGTCTGGGCAACTTTGGCAATGCGTTCTGATTTAGAAGTTAAACGATTATTTACTGATATTCAAGAACAATTACCGAGAAATCCTGAATTAGTAGGGTTTTCTGTTTCCTGGGAACTTGATTATATCAATATCTTAAATTTACTAGAAAATTTAGAAATTCCCCGGCGTTCATCTAGACGTGCTGATGGAGATCCGCTAATATTTGGTGGGGGGCCAGTTTTAACTGCGAATCCCGAACCTTTCGCTGATTTTTTCGATATCATCCTGTTAGGAGATGGGGAAAATCTCTTAGATAATTTTATTGATGCTTACCAAGAAGTACGGCACGCTGATAGGCAAACTAAACTGGAAAGATTAGCTCAAGTTCCTGGGGTTTATGTTCCGAGTTTATATGAAGTTAGCTATCAAGAAGCTACAGGTGTCATTAAATCAATTCAACCAATTAATAATAACATTCCTGCCCAAGTTGAAAAACAAACTTATCGGGGAAATACTTTATCTGCTTCTACTGTAGTTACAGAAAAAGCGGCTTGGGAAAATATTTATATGGTGGAAGTGGTACGCAGTTGTCCTGAAATGTGCCGCTTTTGTTTAGCAAGTTATTTAACTTTGCCTTTTCGTACTGCGAGTTTAGAAGGTTCTTTAATTCCAGCAATTGAAAAGGGTTTAGAAGTAACTGATAGATTGGGATTGCTTGGTGCGTCGGTAACTCAGCATCCAGAGTTTGAAAATTTGTTGGATTATTTAGCGCAACAAAAGTACGATCATGTGCGGTTAAGTATTGCTTCAGTGCGAACAAATACTGTTACTCAAAAGTTAGCGGAAATTTTGGCTAAACGGGATACTCGTTCAATTACAATAGCCGTAGAAAGTGGTTCGGAAAGATTACGGGAGATTATTAATAAAAAGCTGCAAAATGCAGAGATTATCCAAGCTGCTATTAATGCGAAAGCTGGTGGTTTAAAAGCGATTAAACTTTTTGGAATGGTGGGAATTCCGGGAGAAGAATTTGCTGATTTAGATGCTACTATAGCGATGATGCGGGAAATTAAAAAAGCTGCACCTGGGTTAAGATTAACTTTAGGTTGTAGCACTTTTGTTCCGAAAGCACATACACCTTTTCAATGGTTTGGGGTGAATAATCAAGCAGAAAAAAGGTTGAAATATTTGGAAAAAAATTTAAAATCTCAGGGTATGGAATTTCGTCCCGAAAGTTATAATTGGTCGGTAATTCAGGCTTTGATATCTAGGGGCGATCGCAGACTCTCCCATCTGTTAGAATTAACTCGTGATTATGGCGATTCTTTGGGTAGCTATCGTCGCGCTTTTAAAGAATTGCGGGGAAAATTACCTGAGTTAGATTATTATGTTCATGCTAACTGGGATTTAGAGCAAGTTTTACCTTGGAGTCACTTACAAGGGCCATTGCCAGTAGGAACATTGCAAAAACATCTTAGCATGGCGATCGCCAATTTCCCCAAAGTAAAAGATTAATCTTCATCCCTAACTTTTCAAAGAAATATTCAGAGAAAGTGCAAAATGGAAATGGTAATTAACCCAAAAATCTCCCAAATTTCGTTCCCAGGTTCAACCTGGGAACGAAAAACAGAGGCTCTGCC
>JBAVZX010000332.1:0-7390 GCA_049589015.1 Phormidium sp.
AAGGAGCCCAAAGTAATGTCTAAACCAGCAATCTTGTGTGTTGATGATGAAGCGGTAGTATTAAACAGCCTCAAAATTCAGCTAAAAAAAGAATTTGGCGATTCTTATATTTATGAAGTAGCCGAAAGTGCCGACGAAGCGTTAGAAATTATCGAGGAATTACAATCAGAAGAAACTGATATTTTAGTAATTGTTTCGGATTGGTTGATGCCTGGTATTAAAGGTGATGAATTTTTGATTCGTGTGCATGAAAAATACCCAAAAATCATTAAAGTTATGCTAACTGGACAAGCTGATGAAACAGCAATTCAACGCGCTAAAGAAAAAGCATCGTTGCATAATTGCTTATACAAACCGTGGAGTAGTCGGGAATTAATTGAAACGATTAAATCAGGTTTGGAAGGACTATAAGCTGAGTTACTAAAAAATTACTTGGGTAATTTTAAAGAATAAATGAAAGAAACAACAAATCATAGATGAGGGAAACTATGAAGAAACCGATCATACTCTGTGTCGATGATGAGGCAACAATCCTCGATAGCTTAAAAATAGAACTTAAGGCAGTATTAGGCAGTGATTATTTGATTGAAACTGCTGAAGATGGCGCTGATGCTTTAGAGTTAATTGAAGAATTATTAGGAGATAATTATCAGATTCCTTTGGTTATTTGTGATTATATTATGCCTGACTTAAAAGGGGATGAATTATTAAAAATGATTCATCAACTTATTCCCAAAACTCTGAAGATTATGCTCACTGGTCAAGCAGATTTGGAAGCAGTGGGAAATGCGATTAAATATGCCAGATTATATCGTTATATTGCCAAACCTTGGCAAACAGAGGATTTAAAACTTACTGTTAAAGAAGCCGTACATAGCTACTTTTTGGAACAACAGCTGGCAGAGCAAAATGCTCAACTCCAGCGCATGAATCAAAGGTTAGAAAGTATCGTTGAAGAACGCACAGCAGCATTAAGTCTTTCCGAGGAAAAGTTTGCCAAAGCTTTTCGCTCATCACCGAATCCAATTACCATTACTAGGCTCAGTGATGGTTGCCATATTGAAGTAAATGATGCTTTTTGCCAAATGATTGGTCATAGCAACAAAGAGATCATAGGTAGTACGGCGCTCGAATTAAATTTATGGGTGAATTTGTCTGATCGAATTGGCTTGTTTCAACTGTTAACTGAAAACAGCAGAGCACGCAACTTTGAGTTTGATTTTCGTACCAAAAATGGAGATATTAAAACTGCATTACTAGCAGCAGAAATCATCGAGGTAAGTGGGGAAACTTGTGTAATTTCTGTAAGCCAAGATATTACCGAACGTAAACAAGCAGAATTAGCATTACAACAAGCAAAAGAAGCAGCTGATAAAGCTAACCGTGCCAAAAGTGAATTTCTCTCCAATATGAGTCATGAATTACGGACTCCGCTTAACGCTATTTTAGGGTTTACTCAATTATTATTGCGTGATTTCTCTTTAAAACCAGAGCAAAAAGAAGAATTAGGAATTATCAACCGCAGTGGAGAACATTTACTTCAACTAATCAACAATATTTTACAAATGTCTAAAATTGAGGTGGGACGGGTAACAGTCGATAAAAATACTTTTGATCTGTATTACTTGTTAAAAAGCCTAGATGAAATGTTGGAACTACAGGCTAAGAAAAAAGGGTTGCAACTAGTTTTTGATTGCGATCCGAACCTGCCTCAATATATAGAAAGTGATGAAAGTAAATTACGGCAAGTGTTAATCAATCTTCTGGGAAACGCCATTAAATTTACAGATGAAGGTGGCGTAACATTGCGAGCAAAATTAGCAGATGAATCTGGAAATAAAGAAAATACTCATTCACTAGATTATTTATTTTTTGAAATTGAAGATACAGGAGCCGGGATTTCTCCGCAAGAAATTGATAATTTATTCAAACCATTTATGCAAACTGAAACTGGTAGGCGATCGCAAGAAGGAACTGGTTTAGGTTTACCAATTAGCCGCCAATTTGTCCAACTTATGGGAGGAGATATTACTGTTAGCAGTACCTTGGGGCAAGGGACTATTTTTAAATTTCATATTGCCATTAATATTGCTAATAAAATTCAAATAGAAACTACTCAAGAAAACCGTCGAGTAGTTGCTTTAGAACGGGGACAACCTGAGTACCGTATCCTCGTAGTTGACGATCGCTTAGAAAGTCGTCTTTTATTAGTGAAACTATTAGCATCCCTTGGTTTTGCTGTGCAGGAAGCAGAAAATGGTCAGCAA
This sequence comes from Phormidium sp., assembly GCA_049589015.1. GTDB lineage: Bacteria > Cyanobacteriota > Cyanobacteriia > Cyanobacteriales > Aerosakkonemataceae > Floridanema. Next base: position 2,268 of record JBAVZX010000332.1, read on the forward strand.
GCAGTAGAATTGTGGTCAACTTGGGAACCACACTTAATTTGGATGGATATGCGAATGCCTGTAATGGATGGTTATGAAGCTACTAAATACATCAAAAGTCATTTAAAAGGCCAAGCAACTGTAATTATTGCCTTAACAGCAAGTGCTTTTGAAGAAGAACGTTCTGTTATCCTATCAGTAGGCTGCGATGATTTTGTAGCTAAGCCATTTCGCGAACAGGTAATTTTAGAAAAAATGGCTCAATATTTAGGAGTGCGTTATATTTATGAGCAACCAATTTCATCATTAACAAGAGAAGAAAAACTATCCACAAGTTCTTCATTAATGGGGGAAGAAAGTTTAAGTGGAAACATGGGTTTATGCAATAATCTTGAGCCTTTATGTTTACAAGTAATGCCTCCCGAATGGATTGATCAGCTATATCAGGCAGCTGATGCTGTGGATAATGAAAAAATTTTTCTATTGCTGGAAAAATTACCACCAGAATATGCTCATATTAGTCGGTCAATTGCTGATTTAGCGCACAATTTTCGGTGTGATAAAATCATCGATTTGATCGAAAATCAAGGTAACTAGTTCAGAAAAATTAACCAAATAATTATTCATTGGAAATGCAAACCTTAAAAAAATGGATAGCAATAAAATAGGTCATAAAGGAAATATTTTGATAGTTGACGATACACCAGAAAACCTGCAAGTTCTCTCGGCAACTTTAACCGATTCTGGATATAAAGTTCGGGGAGTCATTAATGGAAAAATGGCACTAAGAGCAGCGCGATCGGCTCAACCAGATCTAATTTTACTTGATATTAGAATGCCAGATATGAATGGCTATCAAGTTTGTGAACAACTTAAAAGTGATGACTCTACTTTGGAAATACCCGTAATTTTTATTAGTGCTTCTGATGAAGTATTAGATAAAGTTAAAGCTTTTCAGGTTGGGGGTGTAGATTATGTCACCAAGCCATTTCAAGTAGAAGAAGTTTTGGCAAGAGTTGAACATCAACTAACAATTCGCAGATTACAAAAACAACTGATAGCGCAAAATCAGCAATTACAAGAAGAAATAGTTGAACGCAAAAAGGCAGAAGAAACTGCCGCCTCAGCTTCTCAAGCTAAAACTGAATTTCTTGCCAATATGAGTCACGAGTTGCGTACTCCCCTAAATGCAATTTTGGGTTTTACTCAAGTAATGATGCGCGACTCTCTGCTGAGTAGCGATCAAACAGAAAATCTAAGAATTATTAATCGTAGTGGTGAACATTTATTGGCATTAATCAATGATGTTTTGGAATTGTCTAAAATTGAATCAGGAGTAGTTTCTTTAGATGAAAATAGCTTTGATTTTTACAGACTTTTAGATAGTTTGGAAGAAATGTTTCAAATCAAAGCTGAAAGAAAAAGATTAAAAATGAGGTTAATAGTACCACCAGAAATTCCTCAATATATCAAAACTGATGAGAAGAAATTACGTAGTTGTTTAATTAATTTACTCGGTAATGCTCTTAAGTTTACGGAATCTGGAAGTATTACTTTGCGTGTCAATAGCGTTACTAAAAACGAGGCAAACTTGAATCCTCAATCATACAGGATCGACTTTGAACTTGAAGATACTGGAGTCGGTATTGCACCGGAAGAAATTGATAGTTTATTTAATGCTTTTATTCAAACAGAATCAGGAAGGAAAACTGCTGAAGGAACTGGTTTAGGCTTAACGATTACTCGTAAATTTGTGCAACTATTAGGAGGAAATATTACTGTTAGTAGTGTTTTAGGAAAAGGAACAGTGTTTAAATTTGATATTAAAGTTTCTCTAGCAAACGCTGCGGAAATTCTCCCGCAAGCAAGGCAGAGAGTAATAGGATTAGCTCACAAACAAATACCCTGTCGGATTTTAGTGGTAGATGACAATAGAGAGAACCGTTTGTTGTTAGTTAAATTACTTCAGCCGATCGGTTTTGAAGTGCAAGAAGCTGAAAATGGTGAACAAGCAATTAGCCTGTGGTCAAGTTGGCAACCACATTTAATTTGGATGGATACACGAATGCCTGTGATGGATGGTTTACAAGCTACTAAAAATATTAGAAATCTGGAAAAAAAAAGAAGAAAAACTGAGACGCAAAGAGAAATTAGCGATCGCCAATTCTCCATGTTTGACACTTCATTTTGTGTACCTCATACAAGAATTATTGCTTTAACTGCTAGTGCTTTTGAAGAGAAAAAAGAAGAGTTTCAGGCAATTGGTTGTGATGATTTTGTCCGCAAACCCTTTCAAGAGAAAGTAATCTTTGAAAAAATTGCCGACTACTTAGGAGTACTATATATTTATGAAGATTTACCTCAAATAAACAACGTTTTTTATCGAAAGCGTTATTCTGTTAACCAAAGAGCAGATTCATTCTTTTCACCCTTACTGGCTAAAGTACCTCAAAATTGGGTAGTCCAGTTGCATCAAGCAGCCAATGAACTGAACGAAGAGTTAATTTCTCAGTTAATTGAGCAATTACCCGCTGACTCTGCAACCCTGGCGAATGCTTTAAGGGATTTGCTTAATGATTTTCGGCTTGACATAATAGTTCGTATAACAAACTCAACTATAAAGTAGTTTACTGGTATGTTGCCATCAGAAAATAGGTATAATCAAAGAAAAAGTCAAAATGCCAAGATTAAAATCTTAGTAGTTGACGATCAACCGAGTAACCTGCGATTTTTGTCTGATGTTCTCAATCAAGAAGGATACAGCGTTAAAAAAGCTATTTCTGGAGAATTAGCCTTAAATTATGCGATCGCCTCTCCCCCAGATTTGATACTTTTAGATATCATGATGCCAGAAATAAATGGCTACGAAGTTTGTCGGAGACTTAAAGCAAATTCCCAAACTAAAGATGTCCCAGTAATCTTCTTAAGTGTATTAGACCAAGTTTATGAAAAAGTTCAAGCTTTTCGCGTTGGTGGCACTGATTATATTACTAAACCATTTCAAATAGAAGAAGTATTAGCTCGTATAGAAAACCAACTCACTATTAAAAACTTACAAAAGCAATTACAAAATCAAAATCAACATTTACAAGAAACACAATCTCTTTTAGCTAGTATATTAAATAGTTCCTTAGATGGGATAACTGCTTTTGCTTCTATCCGCAATGCCCAAGGAGATATTATAGATTTCAAATGTCTTTTACTAAATAAAACAGCCGAAAAAATTATTCAACGTGATGATGTCATCGGTAAATACCTATTAGAAGAAATGCCAGGTCATCGAGAGAGTGGCTTATTTGATGATTATGTAAAAGTAGTAGAAACAGGCAAAAATTTCAATAGAAAAGTTTATTACAAATATGATAATTACCAAGCATGGATTCAAATTATTGCTGTTAAATTAGCTGATGGGTTAGCTATAACTTTTCGCGATATTACCTCAGAAAAACAAGCTCAACAAGCGTTAATTATGACCAGGGAGAGATTGAAATATTTACTTGATTCTAGCCCATCAGTGATTTATAGCTGCAAACCTAATCTCAACAGTGCTATTACTTTTATTAGTCAAAATTGTGAGACTATTTTAGGTTATCCACCAGAACAATTCTTGGAAAAAGAAAGTTTTTGGATGAATCGGCTTCATCCGCAAGACAGAGATTTCATTTTGGCTCAAATGTCAAACATAGTGCAAAAAAATTCTTACTCTTGGGAATATCGTTTTTTACATAAAGACGGCACCTATCATTGGTTTTATGATAGTTTTAAATTAGTCCGAGATCAAGCAGGAAATCCCATTGAATTTGTTGGTTCTTCTATTGATATTACTGAGCGTAAGCAAGCACAAGAAGCACTCAAAGAAAGTGAAAAACGTTTCCGCGCCATCTTCGAGCAAGCTGCAGTAGGAATGAATCAGGTATCTCTCACTGGTCAATTTCTTCGAGTCAACAAACAGTTTTGTGAAATTACTGGATATCCAGAGTCTGAATTATTAAAACTCTCTTGGAAACAGTGGACTCTTTCAGAAGAAATAGATTTAACCTTAAATTATCTCAATCAACTTTTAGACGGACAAATTGACAATTATTCCCTAGAAAAACGTTTTATTCGCAAAGATGGTAAAATTAAGTGGATGAATACTAGTATTTCATTAGTGCGAGATTGGGAAGGGAATCCTCAGTATTTTATTGGGATAGTTGAAGATATTTCGCAACGTAAAGAAATCGAAGAAGAATTGCAGAAAAGTCAACGTTGGTTGCAAGGGATAACAGATGCAAACCCCAATCTTTTGTATATTTATAAATTACCAGAGCTAAACAATATTTATACTAATGCAGAAGTAATTAAAATACTTGGTTATACACCAGAAGAATTACAAGATTTGCAAAACACAGATTGGTTGAATCTGATTCACCCAGACGATCGCCAGATAATGATAGAACGATTCGCCAAATTAGAAGCACTTAAAGATGGTGAAGCCATTGATTTTGAGTACCGGATTCGACATAAAAATCGGGATTGGCATTGGCTATTTAGTCGAGAAGTTGTCTTCAGTAGAACCCCAGATGGTAAGCCAGAGCAAATTCTTGGTGCAGCCGCAGATATTAGCGATCGCAAAAGAACCGAAGCAGCCTTAAAGCAAAGCGAAGCCAGATTTCAAAAATTAGCAGACAATGTACCAGGAATTATTTATGAAATCATCCAAACCCCAGATGGATCTCTTAATTTAACTTATATTAGTTCAGCTTGCCGAGAAATTTATGAATTAGAACCAGAGCAAATTTTAGAAAATTTAGAACTTGCCTGCAATAAAATCCATCCCGACGATCGCCAAAGTCACGATGAAAGCATCCAAATTTGTAGCCAAACATTAGAACCTTGGCGCTGGGAAGGTAGAATAATTACCCAATCAGGAATTAAATGGATACAAGCAGCTGCTAAACCAGAATGTCACCCAAACGGAGAAATTATTTGGCATGGTTTAATGTTCGACGTTACCGATCGCAAACTCTCCGAAGCCAAACTCCGAGAATCACAAAAAAGGCTATCATTTTTTGTCCAGCAAACCCCCGTAGCCATCATTGAATGGAATAAAAACTTTGAAATAGTTGCTTGGAATCCAGCCGCCGAAACAATTTTTGGCTATC
>JBAVZX010000333.1:0-3214 GCA_049589015.1 Phormidium sp.
TTAGTTCTCCGTCTTTTGTCACGCCGCTTCGGAGAGTTATCCCCAAAACTCAGAGAACGTATTTCTAACTTACCGCTATCTGTGTTGGAAGATTTAAGTGAGGCGTTGTTGGATTTCAGTAGTTTGGATGATTTGTTAGCTTGGTTAGAAGCACATTAGACTGCTGGGGAAAGTATATTGAGAAATTATCTATTACTGAATCCATGCGGCGAGACTCAATATTTTACAAACTTTTCCAGCAATCACCTACTTTATTATTCGACTTACTGGCAACACCCCCAGCGAATGCCAGCGGGTATCGCTTCGACTCAGTAGCAGTCAAAGAACCAAAATTTGAGATTGATGGTGTATTTCTGCCCCCTGAGACTGAGAATGCAGGGATTATCTACTTTTGCGAAGTGCAATTTCAAAAGGATGAACGATTATACGAACGTTTATTCGGGGAAGCATTTCTCTATTTTTACCGCAATCGAGAACGTTATTCTGATTGGCAAGCGGTGGTGATTTATCCGAGAAGCAGCATCGAACAAAGTGATACTCATCCTTATCGATCGCTGCTAAACTCAGACCAAGTACATCGAGTTTATCTCAATGAACTCGGAGAGATTCGAGAGTTACCATTAGGGATAGCTTTAATGGTGTTGACAATCTTAGAAGAAGAACAAGCACCAGAGGAAGCAAGGTATTTATTAGCACGCACTCAACAAGAAGTTAGCGAACCAGAAAGAAGTCGCGCCATAATAAATACGATCGCCACAATTATAGTTTACAAGTTCACCAATTTAAGTCGTCGGGAGGTAGAAGCAATGCTAGGAATGCGATTAGAAGAAAGTAGAGTTTATCGGGAAGCTAAAGAAGAAGGAAGACTTGAAGGACGGCAAGAAGGACAACTTGAAGGAAGACAGCAGGAAGCTGCTAATTTAGTTTTTCGTCAGTTGTCGCGCCGCTTTGGAGAGTTATCCCCAGAACTCAGAAGGCGCATCTCTAACTTACCGTTATCTGTGCTGGAAGATTTAAGTGAGGCGTTGTTGGATTTCAGTAATTTAGATGATTTGTCAGCTTGGTTAGAAGCACATTAGACTGCTGGTAAAAGTTTTAAATCCGGGATTTTTTTACAGAATACAAATTTGAAGCGTAAACCCAGTTTCTTGAACATTGTTTCTCTTTGCAAGTTTCTCTGTTTGGTTGGCAAACAGAGAAACTTGCTTTGGAACTTGGGTAATACTGTCCCATAAGTCTTCAACTATCTGAATTTTTCCGAAAGGGTTAACTCAAAAACCTGAGCGAACTCTGCATTCATACCATCCAACCCCGCTAGCCATTGTGTTCTCAGTCTATCGCTGGGAATTCTGATCCTTTCAAAAAGGCGTGTTCAGAAGCTATTCAGTCGCTTGGGGAACAAATGGACTCCTGACATACTTGACGCTCTTTGATTAGGTAGCCTAATATAGGTATACCTATTTAGGAATGCCTAGAAAGAATTGTAAACTCAGGAGATAATTATGTCCTATTATTTGTTTGAGATTCCTTCGGTAAGCGGTCATCATGCAGATTTGGTTCTTGCTGACCCAGAAAACCCCAACGCACCTGCTTATTCTCACTATGCCTTTACCATTGGATCTCCCGCGAACCCAAACGAATTAACACAGCGTCGGGGGATTCCATTTGACAGCTTTCGTGACTGGGAAAAATTATCTAACGACTTGAATATCGAGGAGATGCTAACCCCAGAAAGGGCATATCTTCCTGGAGAGAGTGTGCTTGGGGAAGAAGATTTAAATCCAGCATTTCAAGCTAACACCGTCATGCGGCTTGGTGCGCTGGAACTACTTGCCAACATCTTTTCTGGGCGAATCACTGCCAGTGACAAAGATCCTTTCCCTCATCAGTTGGCACTGCAACAGCACATGAAAGCTCATCAGACAAAAGTTCAGCGCCTTCTCATTGCTGACGAAGTTGGACTTGGGAAAACAATCGAAGTGGGTTTGGTATTACGAGATTTGCTTGTTGCACAGGGCTATTCCAAACCACTTCGTTGTCTTTACCTAACCAAGGGCGGACTCCTAGATGATGTCAAGCTCAAACTTCAGTCAGTTATTCCTGGCATAGATGGTGAGAGTATTGTTCAGGTTGAAAAATCTTTTGTTGAATACGGCATTCGTACTGATGGAATACACATCGCCAGTATGGATGCTGCGAGACGTTATGTAAAAAAAGTTCAGAAAAAGAAATTGCCTACAGGGGTCAGCCCTGAGATTTTGATTATTGACGAAGCGCATCATTGTGCCAGCGAAGATGAACTAACCAGTCCACAACGTATTGGGCTAAAAGCAACAACAAGAGCTTATGAGGCTGCTTACCAAATGATTAGTGGAGAGTTTTGGCAGGATTCTGCTAGTCCAACATTGGTAATTTTTATGAGTGCTCCTCCATTTCGTTCCAGACCTCAATTTATCAATTTGTTGCGTCTTCTTACAAACAAAACTTCAGAAATTGAGAACGCATATTCACCTGGAATAACTGATAATAAACTTGTTCGAGTTTTGGGTTCTGATGATTCGTCTACGGCAGTAATTTGGCGGCAACAAGATGATGTTCGTAGCTGGTCTGAGAAACGTCTATTTCCAAATTTGACGATTGAACGACCGTCTCTTCAAGCAAGCGCAGAGTATTTGACATTGATTAAAGACATCAGAGAAAAAATTAAACAGATTCACAGCAGCTATGGTGAGAGTTTTGGTGGATTTGCAATTCGGCAACTTGAGACTAGATTGACTAGCAGCACTATTACTGGTGCAATGTGGTTATTTCGCTGGTGCATCAGACATCAGGAGTGGAAAACTCAAGATGAATACAAACAAGATAATTCCGAAAGTACAGAGAACCTTCGGAAGCTTATCAAAGGAATTTCTCAAAAGCTTGCTGCCTATGATGAACGTAATAAATCTGGACATATAGATGTTTCTTTTCCTAGCGATAATTTTGTCTTCAAAGCGGGGAAAATAGGACAACCAAACACTTCGACGAGGAAGAATACAATAACTGATATCTATGATTTCAGTAAAAAGCTTCGTAGCAATGAAGAGGAAGACAGTACTTTTGTCGCAGATAGCAGCGAAGTTCTGGAATTAACAGAACTTGCGCTAGAACTTTTGAACTTTGCAGATTTTCTTAGTGAAGATGAAACAGGAGCGGAGAATGCCAAGCTAACTTG
>JBAVZX010000334.1:0-4164 GCA_049589015.1 Phormidium sp.
AACCGGGTTTCTTGCCAATAACTAAACCTGAAACCCTAGATTTTCCGTGAAGAAACCCGGTTTTTCAAGTCTTGTTGAGAGTGGTGCAAGATCTCAGTTTAATTCCTTAAGAGCTTATTTGTTCCAAAAAACTGACAAGTAAATCTTTATTTTGTTGTACATAGTCTGCCGCCAGTGTAATTAACCGATTAATATTTTGAATACTCGCATCATCTATGGCATCTTTCATAATTTGGGGTTGCAGGCGAAAATAACGAGCAGAGGCTTCATTTTGTATTTCTGGAGGACTCATAACTTGCCTACTAATGTAATCATTAACATCAGCAGAAGCGTCCATAAGTACTTCAATTAAACGCCCTTGCCAAATCCACTGAATTAATCCCCAATTGCGAACTTTAGCAAAAGGAATAACTTGATTGGCATCTCCTGTACCAATAGAAAGTACAGAAATATCTCTGATTCGATGATCTAGTCGCAGTGCTTCTGCAACTGCACAAGCTGAAGGGTTATTTGCACCGATACCACCATCAATTAGTGAGTAAGTTTTTGATTCAGTTGTTAATAAATGTGCGGGAAAAAAAGTCGGCGCAGATGATGAACAAACGCATATTTCCCACAGGGGAGTATTGATCCAAGGTTTATATGTTTGCCAGTTCTTAAAAACCATAAATTGTCGATCAATGGTATCGTAAGCTGTGATTAATAATTTTGGTGAAGTAATATCTCCTAATTTGGTGTTACCAAATTCTGTTTGTAAAACTTCAATTAAACCTTTATCTGAGTATTTAGGCGCAGAAAGCCCATATTTCAGCATTAAATTCAACCGTTGCGGTGAAAAAATACTAGTGTAGGGAAAAATGATTTTTCCTCTTTGGCGATACAGTTGAATAATTTCTTCGCTTTTTTTACCTAAAGCGATCGCACTCGCTAAAATTGACCCAGTAGAAGTACCTGCAATTAAATCAAAATAACGATTCAAAGGTACTTTGACAATTTTCTCTACTTCTGACAAAATAACTGCTTCAATAACACCGCGAATTCCTCCACCATCCAAACACAATATCCGAAAAGACATCTTTCTCTTTTCCTTAAATTAGTTAAGTTGCACCCTGGTAATATCGATCGTAATCTTACCGCCAAACTCAGGAATTGGCGCAGCAGGTTTTGTTAATCTTACTCTAACTTGGCTCACTTTAGTTGATTCTAGGATACTCGATGCGATCGCCTCCGCCAACCTTTCCACCAAAGCAAACTTAGCAGTTTTCACCAAACTTTTTACCCTTTCAATTGTCGTGCGATAATCCAACGTATCAGTAATAGCATCACTGTTTCCCGCCTGAGTTAAATCTAACCACAAAGTAACATCTACCTCAAACCATTGCCCTAAAACCTGTTCTTCTGGTAAATAACCAGTGTAACCGTAACAGCGAATCCCACTAATTTCAATTGAGTCCATAAAAACCTTCTGCCTTTCTTTTATTCCCCAAGCAAATCTTGATGATCAAAAAGTTTAGCATTTTTACCACTATAACTTTCGACAATGTGACCATCTCCAGTTAATTGATATTTGTATGTTACCAAACCTTCTAAACCTACAGGCCCACGGGGAGGCATTTTTTGGGTGCTAATTCCTACTTCTGCACCAAAGCCATAACGATAACCATCAGCGAAACGAGTCGAACAATTATGATAAACTCCCGCTGCGTCAACTTGGGCAATAAAAACTTTTGCCGCATTCTGATCTTCAGTGACGATGGCATCAGTATGTCGAGAACCGTAAGTGTTAATATGGGCGATCGCATCCGCCAAACAATCCACAATCTTAATTGATATAATCAAATCACTATATTCCGTTGCCCAATCTGTTTCCGTTGCAGGCAACATTTCTACAATTTCCCTGGCGCGATCGTCCCCCCGCAATTCCACATTCCGCCCCCTTAAAGCCGCCGCTACCAAAGGCAAAAAATCCCCAGCAATTGAATTGTGAATTAACAAAGTTTCGATCGCATTACAAGCAGCCGGATATTGAGTTTTTGCATCAACAGTAATATCCACCGCCTTAGTAATCTCCGCCACCGCATCTATATATAAATGACAAATTCCCTCAGCGTGTCCCAAAACTGGAATCCGCGTATTTTCCTGCACAAACCGCACAAAACTATTAGAACCTCTGGGAATAATTAAATCTACATATTCATCCAACTTTAATAATGTCGAAATTTCCTCTCTCGTAGTCAGCAACTGCACCACATTTGGCGAAACCTCGCTTTTTTCTAAACCTAAACGAATCGCTTTTAGCAAAGCTTCGCAAGAACGAATCGCCTCTTTCCCACCTTTCAAAATTACCCCATTCCCAGACTTAATTGCCAAACTGCTAATTTGCATCACAGCATCAGGACGGGCCTCAAAAATTACCCCCAAAACACCCAAAGGACAGCTAACTCGTTTTAAAATTAATCCCCGATCCAACTGGCGGTGAACTTCCAACTTTCCTACCGGATCGGGTAAACGTCCCACATCCCGTACTCCGGCGATCGCACCTTTCAGCTTAGTCTCATCTAACTTTAACCGCGCATAAAGCGATTTCGAGATCCCTTCCGCTTCAGCCGCTTGACAATCGGCACTATTCGCAGTCAAAATCTCAGGCATCATCGATTCTAACGCCTGGGCGATCGCTTCAATAGCATCATTCCTAGCAGCAGCAGAAAGCATCGCCAACTCTCTTGCTGCTTGGCGGGTAAGTTGGGCAATTTCAATTAGCAAAGTCGAAGCTATTTGGGAAACACTCATGGACATTACTCAATTTGCAGCGCATAATCCAAGCTTAGTACAATAAGTGTCTTTCATAGAAATGGTGAAGTGGTGTTTTGTGAGTAAAATTTTAAATTTTCCCGACCCTAACCTAGTCCGATATCTGGAATTGTTACAGGTATTAGTGACGCGCAATCTCAAAGTCCGTTATCGCGGTTCCTTTTTAGGCATATATTGGTCACTGTTAAACCCTTTATTAATGACCGCAGCTTACACCACAATTTTTGGCATGGCATTTCTGCGTTATTACGACAATTCCCTGGTTACTTATATGTTAGAAGTGTTTGCAGGTTTAGTGGTAATTAACTTTTTTTCCGCTTCCACTACCCAAGCATTAACTAGTGTGGTAGGTAACGGGGGATTGTTGAATAAAATTCGCTTGCCAATCAATGTTTTTCCCTTATCAATGATTGCTGCGAATGTCTTTCAATTTGTCTGCGGTTCCTTGCCCTTTTTAGTAATCGCCACATTAGTAACTTCCCAAAGTTTAATTAATGTGTTAGCTTTGATACTGCCATTATTATCCTTAGTTTGTTTTTGTGCCGGAGTGGGATTGATCATCAGTGCGCTATTTGTCTTCTTTCGCGATTTGCCCTATTTTTACGAATTAGTAGTTTCCCTAATTTGGTTTAGCTCTCCGGTATTTTACCCAATAGAGATTGTTCCGGCAAATATTCGACCCATTTTAGCCCTCAACCCTCTCACTTGGATTATTGGCAGTATTCGCCAAATTGCCTTATCAGGAGATTTACCAGACCTCAGCTTAATTGGCACTTCTTTATTCACTAGTTGTGTAATCTTAGCTGTAGGATGGAAACTATTTTATAATTGGCGAACACAATTTATGGATTTATTATAAATGCAAGCAATCTGCTTAGAACAAGTGTCTTTATGGCGCAGAACCCAAGAAGAATTTTCTTACGACTTGAAGAAAACAATTTTGTCTGTTCTGGAAGGCAAATATCATAAACCCGCAAAAAAGTTAGTCTTAGATCGGGTTGATTTAACCATAGCAACAGGCGAAAAAGTAGGCATCATCGGTGTTAATGGATCGGGAAAATCCACCCTACTAAAAGTCATTTGTGGGATTTTAAAACCTACCCGCGGTCAAGTAAAAGTTTGGGGAAAAATTGCCCCGATGATTGAATTAGAAGCAGGTTTCGACCCAGAATTATCCCTGTTTGATAATATCATGTTGTATGGGGTAATGCTGGGATTTTCCCAAAAAGAAATGCGCCAAAGAATCAGTTCAATTTTAGCTTTTGCTGAATTAGAAGAATATGTTTTAATACCTTTAAAAGCTTTATCATCCGGGATGGTAGCGCGGTTAGGTTTTGCGATCGCCACTGATGT